>CALEMD010000317.1 GCA_937902945.1 uncultured Erysipelotrichaceae bacterium
CATCGGCTGGTCATATACCGCACTTTGATATCCGGTATCTTAATACCATTGCTTCTGCATATCTGTTCATCCCACTGCGAACGATACTGCGCACATAGAATATCAATCTGTTTTCTGGCAGCATTTTCAAAAGCTTTGCGTATATGCACTTCATCTGCTTCGCGCAGAACAAAGGTCAGAATATCGTCCTCTATACGTACACTGTCTTTTTTGCCATGTTCATAACGAACGTATTTTTTCTCGCCAAGCCAGTATATGATCGGGCCCGTAACGCCCGTTTCATTGATCTTCCTTTTCCTATTCTGTTTGCCTGCAGTCTTTACAATCCATTCCTGCCTTCCCAGAATAAACCGCTTGATTTCGGCATCAGTCACTCTATTAGGACAGCTGATTCTAAGCGAGCCATCTTCGCCTATCCGCAGATACATATTGCGGATGCGCTTATGTTCTATCTGAACCGGATAGATATTTCCTGCAATCTCAATTTCCATAGATCTTCCTTTATGTGTTTCATTATACGACGAATGCTCTGTCTTTTGCTAAAGCAGAAAAAAACCGCAGAATATGCGGTCAATTTCTATTTGGGGCGGCTGATGGGACTCGAACCCACGCGATGCTGGAGCCACAATCCAGTGTGTTAACCAACTTCACCACAGCCGCCGTGAACGTTTCTTATTCTATCGTAAAGAAACCAGTTTGTAAAGGTTTGTATACCGCCACACAGCTTAAAAAATCACCGGTTCCCATTGCCCATTCTTTTCAGCATAGTCAAATTCATTCAATTCGTCGCTTTTCATAACTTTGATCAGCAGTTCAAGATCATTTACTGTCTGAATTTTCCCCAGTTCTTCAGGTCGAATCCACTCCATCTGCCCTTCATCTGAAGAAACAAGAGTCCCTGCAAATGTACTGCAGCAATACAGCAGAACAACATATCTTCCATTTTTTCCTGGAAATTGCTTAACTCCGTATAATTTTGGATTCTGAATGATCAATCCTGTTTCTTCCTGCATCTCACGGATGACTGCATCTGTAAAAGATTCATCTTTCTCTACATGCCCGCCTGGCAGTGCATAGCCCTTCCAATCATCCTTCACTCTGTTCTGCAGAAGATACATGCCATCCTTCTCAATCAGGCATAATACTGTCAATTCAGCTTTTTCTGTTCTATCCATTATTTTGTCCATGAATTCTTGATTTAATATATTTATTCAAAGCAGCATCAGTGCAGAAGATATAGCAGCCTTTCATTCCTCTTGTCATCAGAGTTCTGTATGTATTTCGAATAATCTCATCTGCTGTTTTCTCTGCTTCTTCAGGATTCTCTGCCATCATCTTCTTTATTCCAAACAATGACTTATCCGTCTTGGCCCGTTTTGTATAATCTGTTATCACATGTCCGTTTTCATATCTTAGATCATCGCCGACAATGACACCCACATAATCAAATTCAAGTCCCTGACAGGTATGAATGCAGCCTGCTTCATTGATTGAATCTCTGTCAATTGCCCATGTGTCTGTATTCTTCAGATTCCAGCTTATGCGGAAGTTATGTGCAGGAATATCAATATCACAGAAATCTTTATTGTTCTGTCCTTCCTTTGGCCAGTTCCAGCAATAGCCCGCAACAATTCTTGATTTGTTTTTTGTGTTCTTTCTGATAATCTCTTTTCGCATATCATTTGGATCATCATAGACTCTGAAATCAAAATCCATATCCAATTCATAGTTGGCTGTTTCTTTGATTTCCAAAAGATTATCCAGCCATGCCAGATACCCATCAGATCCATTGCATCTGAACTGAGAAGACAGCTGCATAGTGCAGATCTCTGCATTCTGTGCTTTTGCCTGCTTTTCAATTTCATCTATGGATCCTATATCCTGAAGTGTCACCCGCTGTTCTTCGTCAATAAAGAATACAGATAGTTTAGCAGCTGCAATAATCTCCTTGATCTGATTCTCGCCATAGTTGTGCATCATTCCAGATTTCAGATTCAGTCTATGTGCTTCATCTGCAAGCAGCACATCAAATTGATTCTCTTCAGCACCTACATAAGTACCCGTTCCCTTGAAAAGAAACTTTGGACTGAGATCAATGCGCTTTCCTTTCAATTTCTGAAAATACACATTGCGCGGTGCACTGTTTTTCGTGGCATACTGAACAAGCATGCCTTTTCTTGTAAGGTCAACAAGCAGATTGACCGCGACCACTGTCTTTCCAGTCCCCGGTCCGCCTTTTACAATCAGCACTCTTTTCTGAGTATCCTGACGGCTTTCTTCAGCGAGTGCCTTTGCCTGTTCATAGACAACTTTCTGGTCGTCAATCATTACAAATTCTCTGTTGCCCGAAAGCATAGAGCGCAGTACATCCTGCAGCATCTTGCTTGGTCTGATCTTGCCATCCGCAATATCATACAGAGCTGCACCTTGATCTCCTCTTTTTATATATCGGTCAATGAAACTGCGCAGTTTAGCCACATCGCCTCTTCCAAACAGAGGCGCTTTCTCAATATACTCTTTGTAAATTGGATCAATGATATCTGTCTGACTGCTGATCTGATAATTCTGCAGATATGCACATGGGTGAAGACCGATATGTTCATCCTGGACAGTCTGACTGTAGCTTTCCAGTATGCTCTGATAGGACCAAGCCTGATAGCTTGGATGCGCCACCTGTCGAAGGGCATGTCCTGTATACGTTTCAACAATTCCATCCCTGCCATCAATTTTCCGGCATTTTTCCCATTGTTTCAGTTCAATGATGATGACTGTTTTCTCTGCATTTTCACTGAGTCCTGTAATGATAAAATCTATTCTTTTCGCGGTCATCGGTATGTTGAATTCAATTGCAATGCCTGCATCTGCCGGAATTGTTATATCATTCAGCACCTTATACATATTATCCATGGAATTCTTCCATGAATTGACCTGACTCAGACCTGAGTTTCCAAAATGCTTTGTATACTCGGTTTCAATTCTTCCAAGAATACTGTCATTTTCCACATCATTCATGAAACCGTTCTTCGTTGACTCATATACAATCATATGTTCACTCCTTCAGCAGCGCTCTATTAAAAGGATACTCTTTCAGCACAGACGTTGGCAAGGTTTCCATCACCTTGGATCGTGTAAACTGATTGCGGAATAAGTAAGATCCTTCTTGAAAGACGAAAGCG
>CALEMD010000318.1 GCA_937902945.1 uncultured Erysipelotrichaceae bacterium
AACGTTCATGGTGTTGTTCTTGATCATCTCCGAAAAGTTCTTATTGTACTGGACGCTTAGCCGGCTGAAATCCTGGATGACGAGCGTGAACCTGACACCCTTGGACCTTGCTGCAGAAAGTGCATTATTGAGATTCTTGATCGGCGGAGAGATACCGAATTCATCCCAAATGATATTCAGCGGATACTTCAACCGCTGCGATGTCTCCATACGTGCCTGTCGTGCTATCTCAGCGAACAACTGGCTCATGAACAATACTGATAACGGATAATAGGTGGATTTTTCATCATGGGCGATCAGGAATACTGCAATCTTCTGATTCCACAGGTCATCGAACTCAAAAGATGACCGGCTGGTCATCTTTGCAATGCTGTCATTCAATATTCCCAGATCCATATAAGTAGAAAAGACCTCCGTAATTGATCCTCTGGTCTCTTCCGGTGCATCCACAATGGTCTTCAGCTTGATTACAGACTGATCAGTAGGTCTTCTCAGTTCTGCCAGGTAGAATTTCAAGAGTGGTTCCGGGTCATTGCCAATATCTGTGCGTACCTTGGTGAATGCGTCATTGACTGTCATCTGGAAATTCTTGAAATTGATCTGATCATCATCCAGACGTGCAATATTGCCATTGCCGTCAACATATTCGTATTCCAGTAAGAAGCATACGATTCCTTCCAGAAGACGCATGCCGTTCTTGTTCCAGAAAGAAGCATTGTCATTGCCGCCACCGGAATGTTCTCCGGATGGGAATATAGTCATTGCCACATCCCGCAGGTACTCAAAAGCAAGCGAGAAGTCAGGCTGCGGCATGTTCTGTTCCTGTACAGCAAGCTGTTTCTTCATCAGTCTCTGTGCATCCATCTTCTTATGTATCTCCTGGATGAGCAGTCCCTGCTCTGGCTGGCCTAAACCTTCTGCCTGATGGACCATAGCCTGGATCTCACCGTTAAGAAGCAGATAATCTTTTTTCATCTTGATGTAATTCTTGTAGAACTCTGGATCATCCTGCTGCAGCTTTGTCTCGACCGTTCTCTGTGCTTCACGGTAGAATTTGATCACCAAGCCAAACGGATTCCAGCTGTCACCTTTTTCCGGTTCAATGAAGTTGATGCTGATGACCTTATATCCGGATGCGATCAGTTTCTTTCGATGTGCCCTCTGCAGTTCACCTTTCAGATCGACTACGACCATAGATTCACCGCACATCCGTGAGATCTCAATCATCTCATGGATCAGGCTCCAGGTCTTGCCGCAATTGGTAGTGCCAATTAAAAGGGTATGGCTGTCGGACGCATCCACCCACATAACCCTTCTCTTTGTAATGACCGGCAGGCCGGATCTCACCGTTGTCTTCTCTCCTCCGATATCCCATTCATGAAGGGTATTGAACTTCTTTACATCCGGCTGTTTTAGCAGGTACATCAGTTCATTCCAAATTCTCTTTGGGTAGTCATAGACATAGTCACAGTAATCCCTGAAGTAGAATTTAGAACAAACGATCCAGATGCAGATGAATAGGCACACCATATATGCTGGAATACCTGCACTGGACAGATTCAGCGGTGAAGATGCCCTGCTTATGACGAAGGCAGCAAACGCTTTGAACATCATGGTCACAGTCCATACCAATGACGCTAGAATTGCAAATGTGATGAACTGTCCAATGATCACCTCAGTCCTGCTGAACGTGCAGTGGACAAGGTCACCATTTCTGTCATACCGGATCCTTTGCAATCCTTTCTTCACCTCATGACGGCTTGCAAGATGCGAATACTGTGTCCTCTCCTCCCTTGTCATGTGCCTCTTTGCGGCCTTCTTCTGCCTGTCATTCTTACCAGGCATGAGCATACGCAATATGAGCAGCAGACTGCCCAGGCCAATGATGGCAATCATGAGATGGAAGTACTGATCATTGCCCTGCCACCACAGGATCGATGGATTCCATACGAAATGGCAGTTTGCTCTATATGAGGCAATGTCATATTGAAATGACAGAAAATACGCTATCTGCATTGCCAAAATAAAAACAGACATGATCCATCCGATCAGGATGATCAGTCCGCCTATAAAATGTTTCATGATCTTTTGCCCTCCAGATACTTGCTTGCTGCCTGATCCTTGATCTTCTGCGGAGCAAGATCATCGCTGTCCTCCAGATATGCGGCAATCTCATTCTGTATGGCAAATATCTTCTCTGAGATTGCCCTTCTTACATCCTTGGATACATGTGTTGCAAATGTACCGGACAGGACACGGTATGCCTGCCTGTTCATCCCATAGGATTTCTTCATATAGTTCATGACATGCTGGGCATGCGGATTGCCATGGTTGGCTGACAGTTGCATCAGCTGCAGTGCCTGTGCCTTCTTTGATGCATCAGGTCTCCCTTTCATGAGTCCAACTGCCTGGTCAAAAAGAAAATCACCTTTGCCGGTATTGTTCTTGACCTGGTCAACGATATCGGTAAGGTGATCCTGTTTCCATTCACGGAGCTGTTCTGCAGTATAGGAATCCATATTCTTGAAATTATCCAAGACCGTATTGGCAAGCTGCACTCTGAGCTTGTTGTCCTCTGTCTGCCGGAGATGCGATATCTCAGCATTGTTCAATGTATTGATGTTCTTTGTAAGCATATTAAGCCTGCTGGTGAATTCGACATATTTCCCTCTGATCTCGCCTGTCTGCAGGATCTCTTCTACGATGACATCCAGTTCGGCCCGGAATGGGATCATATTTGAAGAGCCGTACTGCAGCCTTCCTTTCAGTGGCAACTGAGAATACAGGTTCAATACATGTTCAAGGGTCCCATAAGGGAGCTTATCAGCCTGTTCAACGATATCAGCCTTCACTTGATGGGCATCTTTCAGGATATCTCCAGCAGTGAATCCATACTGGTCAAAGATCTGTTTGCGGGCCATCAGCTGTGTGGTGAATACTGTCTTGATCATGTCCAGCTCTTTTGGCTTCAGCTTGCCGTGGAAACGTGTCTGTTCCTTCTCCATGAACGTGATATGCATGTGGGGATTCTTCTTGTTGGTATGATAGTCCTCCCACCAGAGCATATTCTGCGGATCCAGATGCA
>CALEMD010000319.1 GCA_937902945.1 uncultured Erysipelotrichaceae bacterium
GCTCTATAGGCATGGTGAAGCCGAGTGGCTGGCATCTGGTTAAGTATGACTGGATCGATGGCAAATACCTGTACAACAGATGTCATCTGATTGCATACATGCTTGCAAGTGAGAATGCGAATACACAGAATCTGATTACAGGCACTCGCTATTTGAATATTGAGGGCATGTTGCCATTTGAAACAGAGGTGGCAGATTATGTAAAAAGGACACAGAACCATATTCTGTATCGTGTTACTCCAATATATGATGGTGATAATCTGGTGGCTAGCGGAGTATTGATGGAAGCACAATCCGTTGAAGATAATGGAACAGGGGTCCGTTTCTGCGTATATTGCTATAATGTTCAGCCAGGAGTGACTATTGACTATGCGACTGGAAACAGCGAATCTGACGGCAGTATGGAAGACTCTGCAGCAGCAGTAGAAACCGTTCGGCCGCAGACAGACGATACAGATGCTTCTTACATTCTGAATACCAATACACATAAGTTTCATTATCCAAACTGTCCAAGTGTAGATGATATGAAAGAAAAGAATAAGCAGGAATACTATGGAAGCAGAGACAAACTGATCGCACAGGGATATGAACCTTGCAAACGATGCAATCCATAATGCCTACTAAAAAAGACACACAATACTTACTGCGTGTCTTGTGTTGAAAGGATGTGCTAGAAACCAATATGCATGTCATCAATTTGAATATTGGTCTCAAAGTATTTTGTCAATGCAGATACTGCGTATCCTGTATCTTTGATGCCGGCAGTTTCATAGCTTGAATGCATGGCCAATTGAGGAATACCAATATCAACTGCATGGACACTGACTTGGATATTTGATAGGTTTGCCAGTGTTGAACCGCCAACTGCATCACTGCGATTTGCAAAATGCTGTATTTGAACGCCTGCCTGTTTGCAGATATCTGTAAACACAGATCTGCTGAAGGCATCGGTTGTGTATTTCTGATTTGCGGCTTCCTTAATGACAATTCCTTTATTCAGATATACGCAATTGATAGGATCTGTCTTTTCTGGGTGATTAGGATGCACTGCATGCGCATTGTCACAGCTGACCATGAATGAAGACGCAATAGCCTGATAATACGCATCTTCATCTTTTCCTAAAGCAGAATTGATTCTGTGAAGTGTATCATACAGGAACGTAGACATAGCTCCCTGCTTGGTGTTGGAACCTACTTCTTCGTTATCAAAACAGCAGTATACATTCACTGCAGAAGGATTCTCTGCCGTAAGAAAACCTTTAAGAGAAACAAATGCACACTGCAGATCATCCAATTTTCCAGAAGAAACAAATTCATCCTTCCATCCCCAAATGCGAGGCGTCTGTCTATCGACAAGGAATAGATCACTGCCTAGAATATCTTCTGATTTCACATGCAGCTCTTCGGCAATCATTTCCTTGAAGGCGCCTTTCTTCAAAGTACCTGCAGAAAATAATGGGCATAGATCAATCTGCGGATTCAGTTCAATGCCTTTATTCACTGTTCGATTCATATGAATGGCAACATTCGGAATCAGAAGAATGTCTTTATCTATATACAGCAGTTTGGCTTCAATGGAACTGCCGTTCTTTACAAGTACTCTTCCAGCAACGCTCAGCGGTTTATCCAGCCATGTATTGCTGATCATTCCGCCATATCCTTCTACATCCAGTTTTAGATATTCTCCTGGACCTTCCAATTCCGGAACGGCTTTGATTTTGAAAGTGGGTGAATCAGAGTGTGCAGCACTCATCTGGAAGTGATAATCATTGAGATCTGATCCAACCTTGAAGGCAATGATGCTGGAATGATTGCGGATCGTGTAGCAATTGTCTCCTTTGTCAACTTCCCATGGTTTTCCTTCGGGTAGAAAACGGAATCCATTCGTATCCAAATACTTCTGAATAGCAGAAATGGAATGAAACATGCTTGGGCTTTCAGATATGAATGAAAGCATTTCTTTAGTAATTTCTATGTCTGTCATATGTACTGATCTCCTATGCTGAATACCATTATAAAACAAATGAGAATTGATTAGAGGCAAATGAGTGTTATTATTTCAGTACATTGTATTCTTTAGAGGCAGCGGTATGACTATTGATGAATTTGAAAGGGATAATAAGCATCTGGCTGATCAAATGCGGGATTGCTGTCAAGAGAATATGTATCATTTCGATCGTGAAAAAAGGTCTTTCAATAATGTTCTTGAACATACAGACAAGGTTGTAAAAAGCATGCATAACCAGCTGTTCTATATGCATGAAAATGACATAGGTAAAGAAATACTGGATATTTCTGCAATTATGCATGATATTGGAAAACCGATGACAGCTGCATTCCGAACTGTAGACGATACATGGTTTGATTCTCAAAGAACTATGATGAATCGACTTGGACATGTACAGACAAAAGAGGAATTATCTGCTTTTTTGAAAATGGAGATAAAGAAAAGTATCAAAACATTCTACGGACATGACATGGAATCGACTGCTTTGGCAGACCAAATACTTCGCGTGTATCCATCTGAAGTAAGAGAAAAATCAGTTATTTTGATTCATGCGCATCAGCATCAGCTTCCCCCTGCATCCAAATCCAGATCAATGCGTCGATATGTGAGAAGGATCGGCGGAATACAGATGATGGATTATCTGTTGGCGTTGCAGAAAGCAGACTGCATGGGACAGAACTACTCAGAAAGGATTGCTGATATTATCGACTGGGAAAATGAGTTTCATTCATTTCCTGAATACAGAGAATATGTTCGAATTGGCTGCGATGCATTGGCAATAAATACCATTCAGGATATATACAGTTCAACAATGAAAAAAGCAACGTTTTAGCCATTATTTGCAAGTGGGTACAAGACTGCGAAGGTACATCGTAAATATTTCAGAGTTTTGTCGGGTAATTCCGTCTCGAGCAACTCCGAGTTAAAAAACGTGATCTATTTATTGATCAATGATTGCCGAAAACGTTTCAGTTTATTTATAATGGGAACTTCTATATCTGCTCGCAGAGACACCTGCTGTTTGATGAAAGGCTTTACTGAAATAATACACAGAAGAAAAACCACAGGCATCCGCTACTTCACTGATGGACATGGCGAGATCACTGGTCAACAGTTTTTTTGCTCTTTCAATCCGTATCTGCTGAACATAATGCATTGGGGACATCCCGTAGATCTTGACAAATAATTTGCGAAAATAGATCAGACTGATGTCTGACTGAGATGCAATGGTCTTTAGATTCAGAGCTGGATCAGTATAGTGCTTTTCAATGTATTCAATTGTAGCATCGATTTTATGCTGACTTGCGGAAGGACAGTAAGAATGCATATTTTGCGTTTGCTTTGCTAGAAAACTATATATAAAACTCATGATGTTCAATACACATCCGGTTTTGTGGAATGTCCATTGATTTTCAAGAAGGGATGCCTTTGCATTCAGATTTCCTTCTGCTGCAAAGATACCGGTGAAGGGGAGCGGTTCTGCAGTTTCAAAATTGAAGATTATACTGCGGCTTTGATTCAGGCTGACAAATGAATAGCTGATGCCTTCTGTGATCAGCAGCGGGTGCATGCTGCCACTGATATAGGTTTTTCCCATATGGGTGTAGGCAACTTTGCCGTCAGAAGTTATGATCAAGCCCTGTGTAGGTCTATCTTTTATCTTCCGAGTATAGGATTCTGCTAGAGTCACACAGACAGCACGTGAGATATGCGTAATGACAGTGCCTGAAAAATCAATGAGAGTATGGCTGTCTGTATGACTGGTCCTTGCATTAAGAGATGTATTCATATATAAACAGTATCAAAAATGACAAAAATATCAAATAGACAATTTACTAAACACCATGAAACAGCAATGATTCAAGTATCAGATTCAATAAATAATGGAGAATGAAAATAACATGAGAAAAAGTCCAATTGCATTGAATTCAAACAGCAAGCCCTTGCTTATATGTGTTTCTTCAGAGAGTACACCACAGGCAATCATCAGTATGATACGCAATGCAATTTATGATGGCGCAGATGGGTTCTTGATTGATTTGGAAAAGCTGGAATCGAAATACCGCAATGAACAGGACATGAAATGCATTTTTGATGCATGCCAGGATAAACCGGTTATTACCATGGCATATCGAACAAGCATGGGGAAAGAGACCAGCGATAGAGAAATTGCCGATCTTCTGATCAAGAGCATCGATGCAGGAGCTTCAATGTGTGACGTTATGGGTGATCTGTTCAATCCATCGGCTTTGGAACTAAGTAAAGATAATCAGAGCATTCAGATGCAGAAGGAACTTATTCGTGTCATTCATGAGAAGAATGGGAAGGTTATGATGTCTTCTCACACATGGACATTCCTTGATCAGAAGCAGACAGTGAGCCATGCACAGGAATTGCTGAAGCGGGATCCGGATATGATCAAAATAGCAGTTGCTGCAAAAGATGAAGCAGAAGAATGGGAGACATTTCAAGCAACACATGCTTTGAACACAGAAATAGCAAAACCATATCTTCATGTCTGCATGGGGCAATATGGAAAGCTTCACAGAGTGATTGCGCCTATATTTGGTTCCTGCATGATACTGTGCGTTCAGCAGTATACGGAAACAAGTCATAAAGATCAGCCTCTGCTCAGCTCAACGCGGAAAGTTATAGACGGAATGGATTGGGGAATGAACAGAAACACAGCATTCGGTACATATCATTTAAAACATGAATAATTGAAAGGAGATCAGACATGGAATTTGAAGGGAAAGTGGCAGTCATCACTGGTGCGGCAAAAGGAATTGGGTATACAGCAGCAAGACTCTTTGCGGAAAAAGGGGCATATACAGTACTGATTGATCGCGATGAAGAAGATCTGAAAACGGCATTCAAGAGTATTATCAAATCTAAAGAAAAAGGCAGATACTGCATTGCAGATGTAAGTGATGAAAAATCGATCAATGAGATTATTGAAGATATTCTGAAGAATAATAGAAAGATTGATATTCTTGTTAATAATGCCGGCATATACCATAAGAACAGGGGACCTTTTGTGGATTCTGTCAGTGATACATGGAAAGAAAAGATCAATGTTAATATTCTTGGAACAATGTACTGTACAAAAGCAGTACTGAAAAGCATGATTGAACAAAGATACGGAAGAATCATCAATATTGCATCTGTGGCGGCAGAGTATGGCATAGCCAATATGGTGGATTATTCTATGACTAAGGGTGCTGTCGTATCCTTAACGAGAGCTCTGGCAAAAAAAGTTTCTGAATTCAATGTTCTTGTGAATGCAGTGTCACCTGGAAATATCAATGATGATATCAGCCGTCATCCGGATTTTTCATATATGAATCGCTCTGGCACTACTGAAGAATGTGCAAATCTAATTGTCTTTCTAGCAAGTGACGAAGCAAGTTTTATTTCCGGTCAGAATTATCAGATTGATGGATGCAGGAAGAAGATGTAGAAAATGGTTCCATAAAATGTACTGCATATTTTGTCGGATTTACTCGACATATATCATTTGTCTCAGGGAAAAAAAGCCAGTGAAACAAATCATAAAAGAAAAAAGGCTTTATTCAGCCTCTTCTGTTTTGCAATGGTGAGCGCTAAGGGACTCGAACCCATGACCCCTTCCACGTCAAGGAAGTGCTCTCCCAACTGAGCTAAGCACTCATGCATTAGCAATGATACCATACACATATGGCCGTTGACAATGATTTTTGAGACGTATGTCAGCGGATCAATTCTGGGAAATGATCTTCCATATAGCGGGCAAATCCATCTTCATCGTTGGTATACTCAGTGACTGCCTTAGCAATCTTCTTCGTTTCTTCACTGCCGTTTTTCATGCATATTCCCATGCCTGCGGCTTTGATCATTTCATCATCATTGCTCATGTCTCCAAACGCAATGACTTCACTGAGATCAAGACTGTTATCCTTGCAGAAGTGCTTCAAGGCAACTGCTTTGGATATTCTTCTGTCGGCAAATTCAAGCATGGTTGTCTGTGTCTTGAAAGCCTTCCAGTTATCTGAAGGATGGGCATTAACATACGCTTCTACTTCCGGCATCATTTCTTCCGGCATGCGGAACATGATCTTGGCGTTCTCTTCCTGCCATAAATCGCTAGGCTGCTTGGCAACAATGATCGGTGTGCTGTTGCGCATGGATGACTTAACGGTACTTGTGTCTTTTCTAAGACACAGCATTGAATCATGGTAGTACATGAATGGATTCAGATTGAAAGGGGCCATCAGTTCAACAATTTCCTTAATCCATTCTTTCTTAAGTTTATAGAAATCAAAGAATTTCTGATGCACATTATCCCAGAGTTCAGATCCATTCATACCGATAACGATATCAAATTGATGGTCAATTCCCCATTCTTCTGCCTGTTTGATCAGCTGCATTTTGACAGATCTGCCGGATGCAATGCCAAAGTACACGCCGTTTTTATAAAGACGTTCAATAACATCCTTTGCGTGTTCTGTTAGAATGCGTTCTTCTGTTACAAGCGTGCTGTCGATATCTGCAATTACCAGTTTGTATGATGTCATAATCTTTCCCCATTTCTACAAGATTCTATCATAAATAGCTGAATCATTCCCGATTACCAATCGTTTTCAGACAGGTTTACAACCAGTGTCCAATCTATCATCTGTATGCTTCCCTTTGCCGGATATACCAGCATATCCTGAACTTCAAGTATTTCTTTGAATCTGGCAATTTCATCAGCATCATCAATGAAGGTGATTTTTCTCTGCAGAATGAATTGATAGTACCACTCAAAACGGAATCGTGTGGAATAGAAAGAGGATACGCCAAATGTAGGAATGACATCATATCCATTGCCGAAATCATACCCCAGTGAAGGCATTTCAGGCTGTGTCAGAAACAGCACCCCAGTAACACCGGGTTCATACCCTTCCACATTATCCATAACCGTATTGAGTTCGGTCATATACAGCTTTACAGCTTCTGATTCAAGGTCTTTCTTCAGATAGACCTGGTTGGAAAAGCGGACGTTGCATAAGGCAATGACGGCAGTGAGAATGATGCAGGTATACCGCATGATTCCAGCCGGTCTATACGATGGATGAGATTTCAGGAAAGTATCTGCAGTCATGATCGCCAATACATAGAACAGGAAATAGCTATAGATCATCAGCTCATAATATGCTTCTGGATTCATGATCTTGATCATTCCCATACTCAATGGCAGCAAGCCAATGAGGATAAATGCATATAGACATTTGATCCGCTTCTGAAAAGTAATGAGGAAAGTCAGGATCAGAGTGATAATCAAAAGAATCCAGTTGCATACCAGTATATAAACAGGAGAGTATACTGTCGTATCAGTAAACAGGAATTCGAGCGGAACCGTATATGCATAAAGCAAAGACTGCAGAAATGAAATGCTTGAGTAATTGAACAGGTTGTCCAAGCTGTTATAGTCAGCAGACAATGCATAGCCGGTAATATCGAGAGAAAGACGCACCAGCAGATAGTAGATAATGCCAGCAGCCGCAGACATCAGAACTGCAGTTACCGCATGAACGACGATGCTTTTTGCCTTTATATTCGAGGTGAAGCATTCACTGATCAGCACGATCAATACAAGTGCTACTCCCGCTGAAACATAGGCTTGATATAAACCAAAAGAGAAAGCTAGAAGCAGAGCACCTATGAGCAGTGAAACAAAGCCTGTTTTCTTCTTTCGGGTTTTCCAGAGATACACAGCAATGACTTCAAGAAGAAATGCAAGCATGAATACATCTGTTTCATGAATATATGATGTGATAGTAACAATAACCTGCAGATTGACAGCGAGAATTGAAGTGCATGCAAATACACTCCATTTAGAACTGATATTCAGAAGCCGGCATAAGAAATACACAGCGAGTCCAAGATACAGAATCGTCAATAAACCAATCAGCCAGGGAGCCTGAATGTTTCCTCTGATATATGTTTTATAAAGAGGCTGTGCAAATCGCCCCAGGGATATCTTCCAATTGATATCAGACTGGCCTATTGTATGAATGGCATCAAAAGAAAAAGCATCTGATAAGAAGAAATATGCATGTCCAATAATTCCCCAAAAAGCAGCAGAAAGCAAAGACCACTTTAAAAGAATGCGTGATTCATCGCTGATAAAGCTTCTGCTGTCAAGGTTGGTCATATTCGATCTGCTCATAAATCCCCCTATTTGTAACGTGTCTCATTTTAGCACACATCAAGCATAATCATCAGGGGTGCAGTTATGACAAAGAATTTACAACAAGAATGTGAAATAAAGTATAATTCTATATATCAGATATCAGTAAGGGGCTGAAACAATGGAAATCATTAATAAACTGCAATTAGCTACGAATTTATCCGCAAATGAGGATGAAGTACGCAAGTATGCACTGGAGCATCTGAAAGAGATTCAGAATCTGACAATAACCGAACTTGCCAAGATCAATTACACTTCTCCAGCAACGATTACACGGTTATGCAAGAAGCTGGGTGTTGAGAGTTTTTCGCAGCTGAAGATACAGCTGGCATCAGAACTGTCCAGACGATCCAGTGTTGATTATGGCGTGGAACAGATTGGGGATATCCGCAAAGGATGCGATACAGGTGCTGCAATCGTGGATCGTGTTACTCAGGCTACACTGAATGCAATTCAGGAGACAACCCGATTGGTTGATCTTGAGGTGTATCACAAAGTTGTCAATGAGATAGATAAGGCGGCTGCCATTGATTTCTATGGAAAAGGGACATCCTCATTGGTAGCTGCAGATGCAGCGTTTAAATTTATGAGAATTGGAAAGACAGTTTCCTATTTTGATCCTATCGATCGCCAGCATGTCCAGTCATTGATAACACCGACTGATCACATTGGAATACTGATCTCGTATGCGGGAGAGAGCCAGGAAATATTGAAAATTGCAAATATTCTGAAAAAGAGGCATATAAAAACTGTTGCGATCACTTCTGATAATGGCAACAGTCTTACAAAACTTGTGAACTATGTACTGCCTGTATCCTCTTCTGAGCCGGTCATGCGCATTATCTCCATGAGTTCAAGAATCTCTCAGCTGCATGTGGTAGATATTCTGTTCAATCTCTGCTTTGATCGTCACTATGAAGACTATCTGGCGATTACAGAAGATACATGTTTCTTATAATGATTCCGGAATGAATTGATAGAAGCAGACAGATGTTGGCTGCATCCACAGATCTTCTTCGTATGTTCCATCCAGATCACTGATGGCTGTGCGGGTTATCTGCAGTTCATTCTGTTCGGGATTGGCAAGAACATTATTGTGGTTCTGATCGACAAGGTAGAAGCATATTCTATACCTTGTCTTTTTCAATCCCTGTATGCGAATGTGATAGCACTCCTTATCTGATTGAGGATTGCTTATCAGAAGAGATAGGGTATTGCTGTCATCGACTGTCGCTGCTGAGCGGTTTTCATTGTAGTAGCTGCTTTCACATTCCTGATTGCCGAGCATTGAGAAAAACTTCATCACATGTCCGCTTGGCGTTGCCGTATATCTGCCGTCTGCCAGCTGTATATACATGGTGCGGCCTGGCTGCTGGTTGGGATTATGGAACGTGCACCAGGGAAACATTGCCATGTTACTGCAGTGAGATCCAATAATCATGCCTGGTATTTCACCAGAAGCATTCTGCAGCGTATTCGGTCTTCCGGCATCGCCTAGACCATAGCGCATGCCATATTCTGTCATGAATATAGGCAGATCGGGAAGATTGAGTTCATGAATCAGTTCCTCATGCCGCATGTACAGTTCCATCACTCGATAAGGATTTCCATGATACTCATGGAAAGAATAGAAATCGATTTTCCGATCTGGATCGTTGGCAAGCTGAACAAGAAATTCACGCCAAATGGAGATATGCCACATGCCGCAGGCCATTCCAAATCCGCCTGTCTGCAGAGGCAGATCATAGGAGTGCTTTTGGTTTAACTCTGTGATTGCTTTTTCTGCTGCTTTATAAAGCTGATAATACTGCGGTATAGTCAGATTCCCAAACTGCGGCAGTTCAACTTCATTGCACACTTCTATATATACAATATTTGGAATGATCTTTTTATAGTGTTCAATTACGTTTGAAACAACCTCTGCATACTTGTCAAGGGTTATGACACCATCAAAAACTTCACGCTCATATCTGCGGATATTCAGCAGAACTTTCTTAGCACATGAAGCGTGGCTTGTCAGATAAGCCATCTCACGTGTCCCTGTAACAGAAGGCACAGTCAGCGGCCAGTCATAGTCGTAGTGATTCTTATCACCTTCATAGAGGTTGGTGCCAATCAGATAGTCCCAATGATAGGTATCTGTTCTGTAATCCCAAACTTCATCCAGTGTGATAAACAGTCTGATGATTTCAAGCCCACCGATTTCATTTTCCAGAAACGCAGGAAAATCTTCACCGGGTGAATACCGCAGTGTGGTGTTCTGATAGCGTTCAACATGTTTCCATGCACGCACATGTTCTGATGCATCTATATATACTTTCATATTTTTATCTTTCTTTCATATTTCTAACCGTATCATAAATACAAAACGGCATCGTTTGATTATCGTTTCACAATAATCATTTTCATCTTGCCTGAAAACGATTGCAAGAAAAACCCAAATAAATATGATGAATGTAGAAAGGGAGTTTCAATCAGCTGAATGCTGATATGAATTCTTATCATTTAAAAAAAGGAGGATAGATTTATAACTCAAGAATCACTCGCTTCCCTAATCGTAAAAGGATTGGGCGGAGAATCCAACATCGCATCATTTGAGAATTGCATGACACGTCTTAGGGTAGTAGTTAAGGACCCTGCAAAGGTTGATCGTGCGGCCTTGAAAAAGGTTAAGGGGGTAATGAGTGTAGTTGGTTCTGACTCAGAACCGCAGATTGTAGTAGGTCCTGGCGTTGCTGAAGAAGTAAGCAATGAAATCAAGAAAATGGATGGCATCAAGTACAGTGAGGTTACAGACCACGCTGTAATGAAGAAAAAGAGTGCAACTGGCATTCTGAGTTTTTTCTCGAAGGTATTCATGCCTCTGATCCCGGTATTCGCCGGTGCAGGCTTGATCTTCGGCGTCATGAAGATTCTGACTCTGATATTCAACATGACTGGAGCTGCAATATTCGATCCTGCTAATTCACAGTTCATGATGGTTCTGAATGTATTGGCTTCAACATTCTTCACATTCCTGAATGTTGCTGTCGGTGCATCTTCTGCTAAAGCTATGGGCGGCAACCCATTCCTTGGACTTGTTGCAGGCGGTATCGTCAGCAACCTCGGTGCACTGAATGGTACAGAAATGGGAATGTTCGGTTTGACATTCACGAACGGCCGCGGCGGAACACTTGCTGCTATGGCAGCCGGCGCTCTGATTGCATGGCTTTGAAATCAAGATTAAGAAGCACACTCCAGAAGCATTGAGAATTCACGTACCGGCATTGTGTGCAATCATCATCACGGGTCTGGTTACTATCTATGTACTGCAGCCTGTTGGCGGTCTGATTACAGAAGCTGTTACTGCTGCATTCCTATGGATGCTCGACAACCTTGGATTTGTTGCTTATGGATTGATTGCTGCACTGTTCCTGCCTCTGGTTATGACCGGTATGCATCAGGGACTTACTCCTGTTCATACAGCATTGATTCAGCAGCTCGGCTATACTCCGCTGTATGCTTGCTGCTCAATGGCAGGCGGCGGCCAGGTTGGCGCAGGTCTTGCATTGCTTGTTAAGTATAAGAATAACAAAGGCGTTAAGAAGGCTGTTATCGGCGGACTTCCTGCTGGAATACTGGGTATTGGCGAACCGCTGATCTTCGGTGTTTCTCTTCCATTAGGAAAAGTATTCGTTGAAGCATGCTTGGGTGCATTTGTAGGCGGCGCAGTTCTAGGTATGTTCCCAGGACAAGGTGCTATTACATTGAATGTATCCGGAATTCTTGGAACACTTGTCAATACTAAACCAATGGCATATCTGATTGCGTATCTTGCTAGTATCGCTGCTGGATTTGCATTCACATACATTGGCGGTGCTGATAAGAAAGCACTTGCTGATTTCGAAGAAGTTTCAGGAGAGTAAAAAGCTATGTTTCAGAAGGGCTCATGCATAAGAGCATGGGCCCTTCTTTCATAAGAATAGAGGAGGAAGTACACTATGAGTTTCATGTTTAAGCCACTTGCCTATGATGATCCAAATGCATTCAACACAATCAAATTGAATCCTGAACTTGAGAAGCAATTCTGCAGAAACAGCAAGGATACTGCTGAAGCAATTATTTCCGACATGCTTGCGAACAATAAACATGCGCTGGCACTGGATGGATATATCAGTGCTGATTACAGCGGACTGATTGAAGCGTTGAAATTAGAAGCAGAAAAGAAGGATATAAAGTTTGTCTCTTTGGATATGAAAGAGATTTATAAATCACAGAAAGAAATCGATGAGCTGACTGCTGAAAGTCTGCCTTTAAACTATGAAGATGACCCAGTATTGCTGTTTGGAAAACTGTATAACGGAACAGTTGATGATCTGATTGCTGACAGTGCTGCTGGTAAAATAGAAGAAATGAAGAAGGGCGCAGATATAATCGCCGTCTATGGAGTTGGATCAGCATGCAGAAAGATCCGTTCCTGCTTTGATGCTGTTGGATTTGTGGATGTCACTCCGAAAGTCTGTGCAATCCGTGCCCGCGAAGCAAAATACGTAAACATCGGTGATGAATCACCGCGTCCATTTAAACTGCTGATGAGACGCAATTACTATGTTGATTTCGAAGTTGCAGTTAAAGCAAGAAAAGAAATGATGCTGAATGGCGTCATCGATTATTACATGCTTGGTTCTGAAGAAGACAATATTCAGATGCTTCCTAAGAAACTTGCAGATCACGTTATGTCAGAACTGGTTAAGTATCCATTCCGTGCAAAGCCTGTCTATATGGAGGGCATCTGGGGCGGAGAATTCATCAGAAAGATACGCAATATCCCAATGAATATTGCCAGCAATATTGCCTGGATATTCGAATTCATACCTATGGAAGTATCCATTGAAGTTATGATAGACGGTGTTAAGGCAGATATTCCTTTCCAGGCGTTCCTTGCAAAGGAAGGCAAGTCTATGATGGGAGAGGCCTGCTATGATGAGTTTGATGGGTATTTCCCAGTCAGATTCAATTACGATGATACATGGCATTCCAATGGAAACATGTCTGTTCAGTGCCATCCGGATGAGGACTTTGTTATCAATAACTATAATGAGTTCGGACGTCAGGATGAAGCTTACTATGTGATTGCAACAGGACATGGCGCAAGAACCTATGCAGGTTTCAATGGTGATGGAAGAGAATTCCTGAAGCTTGCTGAAGCATCAGAGAAGGATCATGGCGATGTTGATTATCAGAAGTATGTCAACTCTGTTGTCAGCTACCCAGGACGTCAGGTCATGATTCCTGCTGGTACAATCCACGCATCTGGAAGAAATCAGTTTATATTGGAGCTTGGATCACTGACGATCGGATCCTATACGTATAAAGTCTATGACTACAATCGTATTGATTCTGATGGAAAACCTAGACCTATTCACACAAAAAATGCCGAAAAGGTACTGCACTTTGAAAGAAATCAGGAATGGGTAGACAAGAACATAGCTATTGAACCGATTCCATATAAGAAAGGCGAAGGCTATCAGGAATATATCGTCGGTCAGACAGATCTGATGTATTACGAGACGCATCGCATTGAAATGGATAAGGGTGCTTCGTATGAAGGAACAAATGACAATGGATTTACAGTAATCACTGTTGTGGATGGAGAAAAGGTACGCGTTTCCAGCAAATCACATCCAGAATACAACTATGAACTGAACTACATTGAAATTGCTACAATACCGAATACCATCAAGGATTATGTCATTGAGAATATCGGCTATCAGCCATGTGTTGTACATAAGACAGTACTGCGTCAGGGATATACCAGATATAAAGATCAGAAGTATAAAAACAGATAGGGAGAGAAGAATATGTCAGAAGATTTTGTAAGAGAGCCAAAAGGAATTCAGTCGTTTTGGGATGATTGTCTGTTAAGCGGACAGGCTACACTGCCACGTCAGAAAAAGATTGTTGAGTGCACAGGCGTTTACAAGAACGAAGC
>CALEMD010000320.1 GCA_937902945.1 uncultured Erysipelotrichaceae bacterium
GGCCTGCTTGCATTTCCAATGCCGCATATCAATCAAATGCAAAGTATCTTATAATGGAGTCAATCAATAAGGATGTTCAACATGAAAAAAACATATCTATTTGCAGCTTATCCAGCGATCCTACTAGTGTTGGATTTCATCATGTATGCTGTAATGCCTGGCAATCATACGCTTGCTTCATTGACTGCCGCTTCTTTATTCATCGCTTCTGTTCTTGCACTGAGGCTTGTGCATTGCAGTCCTGAACAGCCCAGTCATAAATTCCTGTTCACAGATGTGATTCTTGCATGTGCTGCATTGTTTGCATATGCATGTACTATTTGCATTATATTTGAACTGGTGAGCGGAGTTGCAGATACTTCGACTGCAGCACATGGCTTGCTGAAGGCATTGATCAATGACTCTTCTCTATTATTCATACTGGCATTCTTTGTACTGATGCCAATTGCTGAAGAGCTGGCTTTCCGCTATGGTCTGCAAAGCATGCTGCGCAGACGGTTCTCTGATGTTCTATCAATGCTGATCAGCACTGCTGCCTTCACTGTGTACTGCTGGTACGTATATGGTTCTGCATATATTCTTTACTATTTCCTTACGGGTTTTCTGCTTAGTCTCATTTATGAAAAAACAGCTTCTGCAGCTGCCTGCAGTGCCGCTCATGGTATTATGCAGATTTCACAGATAATGCCTGTACTGGTTTTACTGCTGCCAACATCGTATGGAATTGCACTTGCCGTGCTCATGGCAGCAATTGCAGCTGTTTTTCTATATTGGTGGATCCGACATGATTCTGCATTTGAGAAGCATGAAGCGAAAGAAATGGATTCTTAACGCATTCTCTTCTTTGAATGTGTCATAATACTGATAGAAGCATTGCACAGTTCCGCCATCATCTAATATCTTTCTTTTTCCATTCAGGAACTGTGTCGCACAGTACTGTGCAGAAAGGGATGAAGTTTATGCTGCATGAAGTAAGTTTCAAATCATTCAATCAACGCGATGAAGTACAGGGATGGATCTATGTACCTGCCGCAGAGCCAAAAGGAATCGTACAATTGATTCATGGGTTCGGCGAGCATTCCAGACGTTACCTGCACATGATCGCCGCCTTTACAGAAGCCGGCTATATTGTTTCTGCTGATGATCACGTGGGCCACGGAAAAACTGCCTTAACAAATAATACATGGGGCAATTGGGGCGATAAAGGCTGCCACACCATGATGGAAGATGAGCATACACTGCATGATCTGACCGTCGAAAAATACCCTGATATTCCATATTTCCTCTATGGTCACAGCATGGGATCCTTCATTGTCCGTGATTATATTGCAAAGTATGGTGAAGGTCTTGCAGGTGCAGTCATCTGCGGAACTTCGGGCATCTGGCCAGGTCTTGATGAAGCTATCGCCATTGCGCAGAAAGACATTGATGAAGGAAATGGAGATGCTTCCGATCCAGCCATCGCCAATGCTGCTATGGGATGGATGTTTGCAAGATGCACAGAAGGTGTAAAGCTAGGAAATGAATGGATCTGCAATGATCCATATGTTCAAAGAGACCATGCTGAAGATCCATTTGATGCATTTACCAAGCCAACTTCAAACCGTGCCTGGCTCTACTTCCTGGAGATGCTGAAGTGTATCACCGGTGAAGAATGGGCTAAGAAAGTACCAGCAGATCTGCCGATCTACAATATTGCCGGCGATCAGGATCCAGTCGGGCAGTTTGGAACAGGCGTTTATCAGACCGCCAATTGGCTGATAGATACAGGCCATCAAGTAACAACCAAACTGTATACCGGCTACCGTCATGAAATTCATAACTACAAAGATATCAAAGCGGATGTAGAGAATGGAATCATTCAATTTTTCGATGAAACCTTAGAAATGAAATAGAATTCCAAAAGCGATATTTAGCTGATAATCGACATAAAAACCTCTTCATCTTCTGTGAATATCGAAGTTAAGAAGAGGTTTTCATATGTTTCAGCTATTTCTTCAGCACAATTTTCCAGTCATCACCGAATTCCACATTGTACTTCTGCATGAAGCTGCCCTGGCTTACTGCCAGCGCCGCTTTCACCAGTTCATTGTTATAGATGATCGGTTCATCCTTTTTCACCATGCCGAAGGCTTTATCAAATCGAACATTCTGATTGAATACACTCTTTCCTTCATGGCTGATTTCAACATTTACCATGTCTCCATATTCAAAGCCATGGCTGCGCAGTTCATCTGTAGGAATATTTGTCCAGATATTGCCGAAATTCGGATCATCTATTTCAATGATGCCTTCCGCTCTGCCTTCTGTTATGACCGGTTCCTTTATTTCCTTGGTAATAATCTCATCGGTACTGTAAGCTGGTCCAACCTGCTCATAGGTAATTATGCCTGAAGCTAGTCTTGCGGCACAGTAGCCAAATAGATCTCTGCCATGGAATACAGACACAGAATCAATTCCTTCACCATGCAGTCTGTTGATTGTTTCATCTATCTCTCTGACTTCCGCAATGCCATGGTATTTTCTGATATGGGTAAGACTGCCATTGTCCGGAGTCACAATATAATAACCATCTTTAGTTTTCGCAACGCATGCTCTTCTTGAAGTACCTACACCTGGATCAACTACGGAAACAAATATTGTTCCTTTCGGCCAGAAACGCACAGACTGATACAGGCGATAGGACGCACTCCAAATATCATACTGGGGCAGATCATGCGTTCCGGTCACTATTTCCAGTGTACGATCCACTGTCTTTACTACTCCATACATGGCACATACTGCGGCTTCCTTGTACGTGAAATCTGTTTGAAACACCAATATTGGTTTATTCTGATTCATCGCATTTTCCTCCTGCGTTAGATAAATGGGTTATAGAACATACTGTGATTTACATAATATCTCATATAAAGAGAGAACAGCAGCACTGCCAGGCACACCAGCATAGATGCATAATCTGAGACAGTCAGCTTATTTGCGGAATACCACGTTCTCTTTTTTGATTTGCCAAAACCTCTTAGATCCATTGCATTGGTAATAACATTGATGCGATCCAGTGTCGAGAATATCAGAGGCATGAGTATCGCTGTCATTCCCTTCAATCGATCCATCATCTTTGCCTTATGAGAAAGATCCAGACCCCTTGCCTGCTGGGCAATTGATATCGCATTGTAATCTCTTGATACATCCGGAAAATAGCGCAATGTAAGAGACAGAGATGTGCATACTTTGTAGGAAACTCCAATGCCGTTCAGCGATGATGCAAATTCACTTGGATTGGTTGTCAGTATGAATATCATTCCCAGAGGTATAACCGATAGATATTTGGTAAACTTTGTGCACTGATAGTAGAGCTGTTCCTGGGTAACAGCATATGGTCCTCCAAACGAGAACAGTACATGTGATGTTCCATAAATACGCGGCCCATAGCCTGGATCAAACAGGAATGTCAGCACAAAATTCGTAGCCAGAAATATCAGCACATATATCAGCATCACTTTGATCTGAGAGAACTTGATTTTCGAAATCAGCATCAGCACATATGACAGAACCAGTATGCATGCAATCACACGCAGATCATATGTCATCATAACCGCAGTAGTAAGAAACAGAAAACACAGCAGTTTTGTCAGTCCGCTCAGTCGATGAACAAAGGTATCCAGCTGGCTGTAGGAAAACAGTTTAACTTTCATGGCTTCGTACCTCTCGATCATAGTGAATAAAGCACTCTACAAATTTCAGCGGATCACTGATGCCAGCTTTTTCTGCCAGTTCAAACAGAGAAGTTTCCTTCAGATTTGCCCGATCCGCCAGTTCAGAATCGCATAGAACACGGAATGCGTCTTCATCCGCAAGCTTTCTGCTATCGCACAGAACAATTGCTCTATGCGTATATTCAAGCATCAGATGCATGTCATGTGTAATCAGTATGATTGTCTGTCCATTTCTGTTCAATGTCTTCAGAAACTCCATGATTTCTGAATAATGGTAATAATCCTGACCTGCTGTAGGTTCATCAAGAATCAGAATCTTCGGGTTCAGGACCAGTATAGACGCAATCGTTACTCGCTTTTTCTGCCCATAGCTCAATGCACTGATCGGCCAGTTTCTGAATTCATACAGGCCGCATATTTTCATGACCTTCTCTACCCGTTCTTTGATTGCATCAGCCGGCAATTTTCTGACTTTCAGGCCAAACGCTATTTCATCAAAAATCATCGTCTGACTTATCATCTGATTTGGGTTCTGCAGAACAATACCGATATACTCCGCTCTTTCAGCAATGCTGAACTGATTCAGATCTTTGCCTTCCATCATTACTGAACCGCTGTCCTGCCTGATGAATCCCGTCATGATCTTTGCCAGTGTCGATTTGCCAGCTCCGTTCTTGCCAACTATGCTGACCATCTCTCCGGCATGTATCACTGCATTGATGTGGCTTAGTATCGGCCTTACTCCATCATAGCTGAAGCATATGTCATCCAGATGCAGAAGCTCGGGCTTTTCTTCTTCCGGTTCAAATGAGCAGTTAGCATCATACCAATTCTGCAAAGGTGCGCAGCAGGAATGAAGATCCATTGTGTTCAGACTGGAAGGATGCATATCGGCAGTCACTTTGACTCCTGCATACTTGCAGGCAGTCAGATACAGCGGTTCTCTGATTCCATGGTCCTTCAGTATATCGCTTGCCAGCACTGCATCCGGTGTATCATCTTTGATTATTCTTCCATCATTTACAACTACGATGCGATCC
>CALEMD010000321.1 GCA_937902945.1 uncultured Erysipelotrichaceae bacterium
ACGGATTCCGCTTTTTGCAAAATAAACTGCCAGAATATCAGTGAAACAGCCCTCAGTCTGCCGCCTCATAATCAGATTCCAATATAGCCTGGCCAATGACAAATGTATCCAGTGCATCATTGCTGATGCTGGCAATTTCTTCATCGGATATATCACTGTATTTCTCTACTGTCTCAAGAGTGGAATCATAATAGGCATCACTGCTGATCCAGCTGAGATCCTCAAATATGACAAGCGGCGACTGTTCTGACAGAAGATCTGTTCCAACGATATACTTTCCGCTCAGATCAATATCAAAGAGATTGGCAATGGTCGGATAGATATCATAGGAAGAATTCGGTTCTGTTACAGTGACTCCCTCTTCCATCTCACTATTCCAAATGACAAAAGGCGTCTTGTATATATCCATGGTTTCCAGTTCATCTTTAAACAGTGCCTTTTCTCCGGCATCCGTCATCGTATAAGGATAATGATCGCCATAGAAGGCAATAACCGTATCTTCAAGAAGTCCCTGTTCTTCAAGATTCTCGACGAGGTTCTCAACGCCCATTTCCAGCTGGTGCTGAGAGGCAAAGTATACCAGTTCTTCTTCAGTATAATTCTCTCCTGCTTCTCCCTTTACTGATTCTATATAGGCAATGTCTTCAGCCAGTTCTGTACGCTGTGACTTGCTGTAGGAGCCGTGTCCGGAAAGCGTAATCACAAAGTCAAAGAACGGATAGGAATCCAGTTCCACTGTCTTATCTGCTACCGCATCAAACAGGTCTGTATCCATCATGAACTGCTGCCATTCCTGATACCCCTCAGGCCGCGGCAGATCCAGATCATCCCAGTCATAGAAATAGTCAAACCCATACGCTTTATGCATCTGGTTTCGGTTATAGAAAGTCTTGCGGTAGGAATGAAATGAATTGCATGTATACCCCATTGCATCAAGCATGTTCGGAAGCGAATACGGATAGGAATTCTTCGTATAGGTATCGACAGTAGGTCCTGTATATATAGAGGGAACCATAGAAGTCAAAGACATGAATTCCGAATCGGCAGTTGCTTCCTGGTAGATAGGCGCATAATGATTCTCAAAGGAGAATCCTTCCTGGCTCATCTGATACAGCAGCGGCGTGATCTCAGGATCAAGTGCTTTGATCGAGAAAGTCTCGCAGAGAATCAGGATCAGGTTCTTTCCTTCAAACATGCCTGTATATGCATTGTCTTCATGCGTATATCCGTTTCCTGAAAGATACGCATCAATCTGTTCTTCACTGCCGGATTCCTTTCCGGCCAGTGACAGGGATATATCCTTGCATGTGTAGCTCAGCAGTCCT
>CALEMD010000322.1 GCA_937902945.1 uncultured Erysipelotrichaceae bacterium
TTCCGGTTTTAACTTTATTACCCGTCTGTGGAATTTACTTTTTCAATTCACCCCACCATCTGGATCCATTGCTTATTCCAAATAATTGGTTTTGATAGTATTGTCAGTTGCACAAAACTTTCATGTAACGGTTCTATTGTGTGAAGGAACACAACACCCTTAGTAGTTTCGTGGCTTATCATATGTTCTGCTTCCCAGAACTTTTTTGCTAATGACTGCTTGCCCAAATAGTTAGCTACAGATTCAAACACTTCATCACGAGCTGTACTTTTACTATCAAATTGAAAATGCTTTTTATTAAAATACTTGCTGACTTTGTCATAAGAGAGTCTATGATTTTTAATTATCCTAATTAGGTCCTGTGAATAGCAAAGATCATTTTCAAGATATTCATACTTAATCCCCAGTTCCTTCTGAATTGGAACTGTGCTAGCAACTAAATCATATTTCCCAATATCTTTACTTTCAATATCAATAGCATCACACAGTTCGATATTGCTTGATACCTGCAGGTTGCTTTCATTTAGTTCGTTCAGCAGTGTAATTGTTTCCGGTCTGCCTCTGCCGCATACAAGCAGTATCTTCTCATCTTTGTTATTTTTAAAATCGAAGAGAAGATTGGTATATAGCACTAGATAGGCAAATTCATTGTAGTTCATTGATACATCAAAATTATCTTCAATAATTTTACTTAATACAATTGTCAGGTGAACCGAACACAGATATTTTGTTATGATCTCAAATATCTGAGGATTCCGCATAACAAGACCAGAACGCAACCGGCTTACCATTGCAGGTATATGCAGGCGAAGATACTCTTCATATATTTGTTTATTCTTTACGATATATGCATAGTTATGCTGCAGACTGTGATACATGGTATAGAATGTTTTCTCAACCGTTTCAATTGCTTCGAAGTTAATCTCATCGATTTCAGCAATGTGTTTGCTCTTGAAATGAAGTGCAAAGTAAAATACTTCAGATTCAGGGAGCAGAATATTCAAATGTTCTGTCAACCCTTTTACCAGCATAGAAGCCGCCTGATACTCACGGCATGTTTTATCGATTTCTCTAATTCTATCGCTGTCCTGCTTAACATAACCATAGAACTTCCAACGCCTTATTGCGATCAGAATATGAATGACAAAATTCTGGAAAGAAAGATCTGACATGCGGATCTGAAGTGCTTCATTGATTGAAATCAGCTTATTCCTTACAAAATCTATTTCTTCCTGATTGGTCGTGCTTACAAACATTGCATTATCTGCCGCAAAATATCCTGTAGAAATATTGTTATGAAAGAAATACTCAGCAATACAGATCCTCTTTGCAATTTCATCGCCTTCAAGAATAATCCCATAATTAGGTCTATTCACAACGTCAAGCCGATAATCTTTAAACACTTCACGGACTTCTTTCATATCCGCTGTGATTGTTGAACGGCTTACATAGAGTTCGTCCATCAAATCCTCAAGCGTAAGATAATAATCTACAGATAGCATTTTTTTGATAATATAATTAACCCGTTCATACCTGTATTTTGGTATTTCTGTATTCGTTGCAGTATCTCTTTTTTTTATTGCCTGGAGCAGCTGCGTATACAGAAGCATATCGTTCTTCTTAAGAAAATAGCCTTGCCCTGGCTTCGATAAAATCACAACGTCATATTTGGAAAGATATTCAGACAGTTCTGCGATATCTTTCTTAATTGTACGGACAGACACCTTTGTAAGTGAAGAAAGGTCGTTACTTGTTACATAACGATCTTTCTCCGCAAGAATATCAAATATTTTTGTCAGTCTACTGTTTAGATATTCCATGTCTCCCCGTTTTCTATTATTACAATTTGTAATCTTTGAAGTACGTTTTCTTTCCATCAGGAATCAAACGAAGCTCAACTTCATAACCGTTTTTAACCAGCTCATTGCAGATATCAATATCTTCGCGATTCAAAGCGATGGCCCCAATCAGATTCTGCACCGTATCATCCTTCTTTTTCAAACCGCCTAAATTTAGTGATTTGATTTCTGGAATCTTGTCCAAAACTCTTTTGGCATCAGGTACACTATTGGTAATGATCAGCACATTCATACTATCTGTAAGATGTTTCCTAATTTCTTCAGCAGATTGGTCAATACCGTCACATATCAAAGTTGTTCCTCTTGGTTTGGCAATATCTAAAGTCATTTTCTGAAATTCGTCTTTTGCTATTCTGTCATTTGCCAGAATTATCAAATTAATTGACAATTCCTTTGTCCAAGAAAAAGCAACCGCTCCATGAATCAGACGATCATCAACTCGTAGTAGTTTAATCATAATAAGACCTATAGACCTTTCTCGTTTCCTGTTTTAGGTGCCTTATAGCCCAGCATATCATTCATCTTTTTTCTCGGTTCATCCATTGGATTCGTCCATTTATCTCTATCCTTTGAAGAAATAATTTGGAACGGAATGCAGTACACCAATGAACTAAAATACTCGGGGACATCTGCTTCAACTGTCAGGACTCTTGGATCATCGATTTTT
>CALEMD010000323.1 GCA_937902945.1 uncultured Erysipelotrichaceae bacterium
ACTCTGAGCAAGCCTTGGCATTGCTATAAAAGCATGTCATTCTGAGCAAATTATCAATACCGTAATATCGAATGACTATGATTATCTGACGCTTCTGAACTGTGATACAGACAGACAGATATACTGCGGCAAAGACGCTGGTGAGATTTCCCTGTCAGCCAATAAGGATACAGAATACGAATCAAGCGTAAGAAAGTATGCTGAGCGATATGTGGTGGAATCAGACCGTGAGGAGTATATCAGACAGTGTTCCATCGAAAACATCATTGAAAGATTGAAAGATAGAAATACATTCAGCTTTTATGTCAGCATGCAGCGCGACAGCGGTGAAATAGTGCGCAAGAAAATGCAGTTTTCACGCTTGAATGATTACAGCAATCAGGTGCTGATTACGCGCACCGATCTGACAGAAGTCTATCAGAAAGAACAGCTGCGCATAACAGAACTGAATCTGGCAAAGATACAGGCTGAAGCCGCAAGTGTTGCCAAGTCTGAATTTCTTTCCCGCATGAGCCATGATCTGCGTACGCCAATGAACGTCATCATAGGACTGTCCTCCTTAGCAAAGGACGATGTCAATGATCCGGTCAAGACCGCGAATGCATTGAACGATATATCCAATACCAGCCGCTATCTTCTTGAGCTTGTCAATGACTGCCTGGATCTTGAAAAGATCACAATGGGTAAAATGGAATTGTATCCAGAGCCGATTCCATACAGCAGCTTCTGTGATTCTGTAGATTCGGTCATTGCTCCTTTGTGCGTACAGAAGAATATCACATTCGTTATTGATAAAGCCGAAGGTCATCAATTGACAATTTTTGCAGATAAAGTCCGCTTGGAACAGATATTCTATAATCTTCTTTCAAATGCAGTTAAATTTACGCATCCAGGAGGAACCGTTGAACTTCATATTGAAAATACAGCGGTGAAAAACAGTACGGTATATTTTGATGCGATTATCCGTGATAACGGTTCAGGTATGAGCAGGGAGTTTCAAACCCATATGTTTGAAGAATTTACCCAGGAACATACGTCAGATAATGTGCAGTCACAGGGTACAGGACTAGGTCTTACAATTGCTAAGCAGCAATTGAAAGACCTA
>CALEMD010000324.1 GCA_937902945.1 uncultured Erysipelotrichaceae bacterium
GCAGTATATTCTTCTCGGTTTCTGCATCCAGATTGGCACTTATTTCATCAAGCAGAAGGATTCGCGGGTTGGACACAATCGCTCTAGCTATTGCCAGCAGCTGTCTCTGTCCCCAGGAGAATTCCTGCCCTCCGCGGGCATCTGTTTCATATCCTTTTTCCAGTTTCATTATCCATTCATCAAGGCCTACAAAGCGGCATGCCTGCACTACCTGATCATTCGTTATCCGTTCATCGTTCAGAGTGATCTGTTCAGCTACCGTTCCTGGTATGAATGAAAAGTTCTGTTCTATGTATCCAAACAAACTGCGGCGGATATTTTCCGGTATCTGATCGGAAGGCACTCCATTGATAGTGACCTTGCCGCTGTCAGGACTCAGCAGGCCGGCAGTCAGATTGAACATAGTTGTCTTGCCTATGCCGGTTCTGCCCGTCAGAGTAACAATATTGCCAGCCGGTATAGTCAGGCTGAAATCAGTGAATACAGGAACATCAGGCTGATAGCTGAAACTCATATGATCAAAGACTATTTCCTGTTTCTCTGCTTCTGCCAGTGATTCAAGAGTCACCTCAGCACTTGGTTTTTTCTGCTCTGGGGTCAATGCAAACTCATTGATCCTGACAGCTCCGGAAATGCCGGATTGAATGCTTTGGAACTCTTCGCCAAGTGATTCAATCGGTGACAGAAGATTGCCTACATACTCGATGGATGCCGCAAGCATACCGATACTCAGGCCAAAGTTTAAACCTATGCCGGAAGCCGCAAAGGCAATCAGAATGATTGCGATTGCCCGCAGCGTCTGAATAATCGGAGAATAGAGGCTGTCATACAGAAGAACTTCTTTCTTGGTATTGTAGTTGGCTGTCAGCTTTCTGTTATACAGTTCTTCCATATAAGTCTGTGCAAAGAACGAATGGATCATGCGGAAGCAGTGTATTGTTTCTCCAATATGACTGTTTACGATTGCCAGCTGCGCTAGATTTTTCTTCTGTGCCACTAGAACGTTCTTCTGAAATATGCGGGTAATGACAAAGATGATAGCTATCAGTATAAGCATCATCCACATCAGCTTCATTGAGAATACAGATATTGAAATCAGAACACCGATGATCTTCAACAGATCGGCAGACATGGATACAACGCCATTGGTAAACAGACCGCTGACTGTATTGACATCATTGATGATGCGGCTTGTGATTTCAGATGGTGTGTTGGCGGTGAAATAGGAAGTATGAATTCTTTCCATCTTTGCCATCATCTGTTCACGAAGACGGAAGATGATATGCTGACCGATCTTAGCAAGCAGTGTCGACTTCAGAAAGTCGGCAATGCCGCATACGAAATAGATGCTGACATACAAGAGTGCCATATACAGAATTGCGGAAGTATTCCCGCTTCCAAGATACTGATCGATGACGTTTTTCAGTATGATCGGCGGTATCAGACTCAGAAGCACAGACGCAAGAGCCGCAGCGGCAAGCAGAACTGTCTGACCTATTTTTTCACGGACACTGGTCCATATCACATGCATGCACAGATTCTTATTCATTGCTGCCTTCCTCCTGCAGTTTAAAAAGTCTGCTGTACTGAGGATCTTTCATCAACTGTTCATGTGTACCGGTTATAAATGTACTGCCATCTTTCATCAGTATAACCTTGTCCAGTTTCGGGAATATATTCAGCCGGTGTGAAATCAGTATAATAATCTGATCGCTGTAATGTCTGCGCAGATTCTCATAGATATTCTTTTCTGTCTTCTTATCCAGCGATGCAAATGGATCGTCCAGTATCATCACGCCGGTTTTGTGATAGAGAGTACGGGCCAATGCCACACGCTGCTGCTGTCCTCCCGACAGACGTATACCAGCACTGCCTGCTTCTGTCTGCAGTCCTTTATCCATATTCAAAAGATCCTGGCGGAAGTCGACATCATCAATAGCTTCATTTACATCTCCCGTGTCAGAGAGCCGGATATTGTTTTCAATCGTATCATTCAGAAGCATAGAATCATGTCCCATATAGCAGATTGCGCACGGCTGTGCCGGTTCTTCATCTATCAGTATGGTTCCATTACTTCCTTCACTGCACAAAAGAGCAGCCGCAAGTGTTGATTTGCCGCAGGCTACCGGGCCTGTAACACCGATGATTTCTCCGGCATGCGCCTGTAGATTGAAACCATCAATCTGTTTCTGACTGGTTTCAGGATAGGTAAACGAAAGATCCCTGACTGTGAGACTTTCGGCACTGTGACAGCAGGCACATGCATTTTCAAAAGGCAGGTATTCCTGCATGGTTCCCTCAATTCTCTTCCATGAGACATTTGCCTTCTGGTATGTATTGAAGAGTTTTGCGGCTTTCGAGGCCTTCGTCGCAAAGGCAATAAACATGGACAGAAATGCAGAGAATCGGCCAATAGTCCATACAGATGTATAGACGTTGGATGCGCCAAGCACGAATACCGCAACCGCACCAAGCATTGCGATTGCGTTATAGACAGGCTGAAGAGATGTATCAAGCATATCTGAGCGAGCCTGTTCCTTTTCAAGAATCTGCAGCTGCTCAGAATAGGAGCTGTTCTGCGTTGTACTGATGCCATTGATGCGATACAGCAGCATATGACTTGCCTGCTCGTAGGTGTCATCCGTCACTCTGGATGCCTGCCGTCTTGCCTTGCGGTTCTGGTCGCTGACCGTTTTTTTCATTCTCTGCGCCGCAAACATTGCGACGGGTATGCCTAAGCAGGAAAGGATTGCGACCTTTGGATCATAGATCAGCATAGTCACAAAATAACCGGTCATCAGCACACCGGTATCGAATACTTCCGTTATTACCTTGCGTACACCTTCTACAGCAATATCTACATCTGATACTGCCCGGCTCATCCAGTCACCGGTCTTCTTTTTCTGAATCTCAGATGGGGATGCATGCAGGATGCTGTTGTATATCATCAGCCGCATAGTTGCACTCATGCGATTGGCAAAGATTCTGACACTGTATCTCTTGATAATCCGCATCAGCTGCAGAAATAGAATAACAGATATGTATACTGCCGCAGCTTTGATAATCACTGCCTGAGTCTGTCTGGAAGCCACCGCATCAACAAGATTTCCCATCAGCACGGAGCCAGACCACATCAAGCCATCAAATAAAAGACCTGATGCCGTTACCAGCAGCAGGATTTTCCATTCCTTCTTTGCATATGCGGAGAGATTGGATGATGTAATTGGAGTAATTTTCTTCATATCTGTAGTTTAAAACGGAAAACACTGAGATACAACTATACTGACTGAATCAATAGCCGATGATGATGCCGCCTTCCATAACATAGAAGCTTGTCAGTCCGCCGCATTTCATGATTTCAATATCACTGGTTGCGAGCATATCCACCAATAGATCGCACATCAGCAATGCTCCGCTTTCATTATTGCAGTGGGATATGATGATCGGTTTACCGGCCATATCCTTTGTTTCCTTCATATCTTCAGCCATCATCCGATAAGCCTGTCTGAGACCTCTTGCCTTATGACGGATATCAATGGTGCCTTCAGCTGTATTCGCTATGACCGCCTTGATATTCAGATGCTCAGCAACCTTGCCCATAAATGCACTCATGCGGCCTGCTTTTACCAGGTTTTCATAACCGCCAAGCAGTGCCACAAGGGAAGTATGGGTATTATACTCGTCTATCTGCTTTGCAACTGCATCAAAATCATCATTGCTTCGAATCAGCTCCAAAGCTTTCTTGGCCAGCAGAACAATGCTGCCGCCGGTAGATTTAGAATCCACACAGTGGACCATTGCCTCCGGTTCTTCCTCTAGATACATCTCTGCCGCAAGTCTTGCGGCATTGTAGGTGCCGGAAAGCCTGCCGGTCATACAGATGCACAGAACCTTCTTATGCCCTCTGTATGCCTCTAGAAACTGTCCTGGTGCCGGGCAGGCAGTCAAAGACTCTTTCTTCTCCTGCCGCATGGCCGCAATCTGCTTGGAAACATCCAATGTGTCGTCATCAGTAAAAGTCATTGCCCCTACTAGGATCTTTAAAGGAACCGATATCAGATCTATATCTGTTGGCATATCATATGTATCATTTCGGATATCTGCACTTGAATCTACCACTACAGCCCATTCGTTCATAAGCCCTCCGGCAACATCTAATATTCTTTATTACTTTATATCATTCTTTTAATTATAGCAAGTAATGATTAATATGTTATACTATCAGCAATGGAAAATATGATTACATTTCAGGAATACACGCAGAAAATACAGACCTGCCGGCTTCCGCGCTTCGATGAACTTCCGGATATGGAACTGTATGCCGATCAGGTCATACAGTATCTGAATCCGCTTCTTTCAGTGCTTCAGTTTGATGAGCACGAAGATCAGATCACTCCGTCAATGATCAATAACTATGTGCGCATGAAGCTTCTTCCTCCTGCACATAAAAAGCGGTATGACCGGCGGCACATTGCTTATCTGACAGCCATCAGCATCTATAAGCAGCTTTATTCCATCGACCATATCCGCAGTATGATTCTATTTCAGAATGAAATGTTTGATATTTTAGTCAGCTATGACTATTTCTGCACAGAGCTTGAGAACGCCCTGCATAGTACATTCAGAAGCGATCCTGCAATGCCGAAGGACACAACCGCAACCAACCGTGAGGAACGGGTCTTCGTCCGTGCTTCCTGCCTTGCCTTCTCATGGCAGCTGAAAGCAGAGAAATATCTGCAGTATAAATCCTGCTGATCTTATTCAGCTGCAGGAACTGGGTAGAGAACATTCGGTTTCTCCTGATCCCCGGATCCATAGTATGCGCAGAAGACCGTAGTGCCATCTATTTCTTCTGTGCCAACATATGAATATGTCTGTATATCCACAGAGTCGCCTTTGCGCATTGAAACCACAATGGATGTATCACTCATATACTGCACATCAATAATTGTATTGACTCCGTTTTCAATGACCAAGGTTCGGAAATAAGACGGCTGGCTCTGTTTGACCAATCGCGCAAAGCCGTTGTAGAACGGAACAGATGAACTGACAGGCGTTCCGTCTTTTACTACATACCAGCCGTTTTCAATGGCCTTATCTTCATCAATATTCATGTCTATATCATTGATTGAACCAGCAGCCCAGGCGATTTCATCATCATCTGTCCAGCCTGCACAGGCATCATTTTCTGCATATTCATACGTTACTGAGTTCAACGGGAAACCCGCAGAGGCAGTATAAGAGGATATGCTTACATTGCTGTCTGCATTGTAATAATAGGTCTTTCCGTAGCATTTCTTTTCCGTATAGGAATGCACTGCATTTGCTGCATCGCTGTTCAATGCATATGCACTGCGGATGCTCTTGAAAGTAATTGCACTGCCCGAGTCTTCTGCATAGCTGCTCGCAAATGGCACCCGCCATACACGGCCGGCATAATCTTCTGTGTCGGTCGTTATAAAAGGCATCATGTACAGCACGGCTGCGGATGCGATGACTATGCCAGTTATTTTCAGTCCTTTTTTCATTTTTCTGTTTCTCCAGCCTGTTTATTTTACCATATTCGGCTGTTTTTTACGATTGCGCCAAAGCAGGAAGAAGCCTAAAAGACAGATCGGTATAGCAATGAACTGTGAGGTGGAAAGCACCCCTACACTGCCGCGCACATCTGCCCTCAGAAATTCAATCAGAAAGCGGCCGATACTGCATCAAATCAGATACAGAGCATCGGTATCAGAAGGATGCTTCCCGTGATTGTAATTCCAGTACAGGAATGCAAACAGCAGAAAATCAAAGGCTGTGGAGATCAGCTGGGTAGGAATCAGTGATACACCGGCTGGTGCCAAAGAGCCTTCTGGAAAAACAATGCCGATCACTGAATCAGTCGGTGCACCATAGCAGCAGCCGGCAAAGAAGCAGCCGATGCGACCGAAACCCTGTGCCAATGCAATTTCCGGAACCAGCATCATGAAGTAGGATGGAAAGTCAAGTTTCTTGATACGGCAGAATACCCAGGCGGTCAGTATGCCAACAATGATGCCTCCGTAAAGCACAAAGCCTCCGGAGCCCAACACTGCCCACGGATCTTTCAGAAACGCATCCCATTCAACAATGACATACAGCAGTTTGGATCCAAACACAAAACCGATCACCACGGACCATAAAGCCAGATCAAGAATGACATCTTTTCTCAATCCATGTGCTTCTGCCTGTTTCTCACCAACATATACAGCTGCCAACAGACCTATGGCAATCATTACTCCATATCCATGAATCGTGACGCCTCCAAATGACAGCCAATTATTGCACATCGCTGCGTCTTCCGGCTGATGTTCCCATTAGATAGGCTTCATTCAGATGTGCACCCTTCTGAATATCAGACACTTCACATGCATCTGTTCCGCGTACGATACCCATTTCGTGACAGTTCTTCAGACAGGAAATGAATCCTCTGATTTCAAGCACTGCGGTATCAACGCAAGCTTGATCTGAATCAGCACAGGCAAATAATTCATAGAAATCCTTATTCTCTATCTTCTGGTAATATGCGTCCATACGATCAATCATTGTTTTCAGCTGTCCGCTGATGGCATAGAAATAGATCGGTGAAGCCAGCACGATCGCATCCGCCGCCATAATCTTCTCAGCGATCATATGGATATCATCATTAAAGACACAGCTGCCTGTCTCTTTGCAGTGCCAGCATCCTGTACAGTAATGCATATTGCAGTCCGCCAGATAGATTGTTTCCGTCTGTGCGCCAGCGGCTTCTGCACCTTTCAGAAAAGCCTGCAGCATCTGTGCAGAATTTCCATTCCGTCGAAAGCTGGCGGATATTCCCAGTATTTTCTTTTTCATTGTTCTTCTTTATTCCTGTGCATCAGATGAATGATCTGAAGATTCATCAGTCTGCTGCACCGGAGTCTCTTCAACTGCAGCATCGATCACTTCTGCTTCTGCACTCTTGGCAATCGTATCCACTTTCTTCATGAATTTATTGATCTTATTGGACAGATAGATAGTTGCATAGAGATCGGTAGCACCGCTGTAAACCAGTGAGCATCCAATGATAGTAAACAGGATGCTGTTGGTCACAGAAGATGGCAGACTGAACATAATCACAAGTCCCAGCACAATGGAGACTGCCGCCAGAATGATATAGATCCATGAGTACTTATAGCCGATTCTTCTTGCGTCAATGCTGTCCTGCAGTTTGGAGAAGCCGCTGACCAGTATGACAATTCCCAGAATGAACGGAATCAGTTTCAGAACAACTGACTTCTGATAGATAACTAGAATTCCCAGCATGACAATCATGACACCTGTCACAAAGTCATTGCGGAACAGCGAATCTTTCAGATCCAGCATAAAATAAGTTGTAATGCTAATAACACCTGTAACAATGCAGGCAATTCCAATGACATCGCATATCACAGAAGCACTGACATCCGGGAAAACAGCCAGCAGTATTCCAGCACCGATATAAATCAATGACTTGATAATGGAACTCCATTTCAGATTTTTCAGCATACTATTACCCTCACTTATACGTTTATCATAGAATAACCTGATGATTTCGCAAGTTCAAAACTGCCAATATGTATATCAGAGTTTCTTCATGACCTCATCCAGTTCAGCATCAATTTTCGCATTTCTATGCACTTTCGGATGATCGATGATCTTCCCGCCGATGACTACCATAGATGGCTGTCTGAGATTGTTCAGATCCTCCAGCGGGTTGTTTTCAACCGCCATCAGATCAGCCTGTTTTCCTTCTTCTACAGTTCCAAAGCTGTCACTCATGCCTAGTATTGAGGCATTCACTTCTGTCGCATGATGAATGCAGTTGACCGGTCTGACACCGGCAATCTTATTGAGATAGATCAATTCTCTGTACATTCCGTACTGCGTTACAAACGGACAGGACGCATCCGTTCCAAGACCTACCACAAGACCCGCTGCCAGTGCCTGTCGGACACCTTCTGCCATTTCATTGAAGAGATACTTAGAATTATATTCAGCCAGTTCATCCAGCATTGTCTTTTCCTTAGGCAGATTCGCCAGCGGAACAGCTGGAGACAGTGTGCAGATCAATGCGGCAGACTGATCCTTGAACTGACGGATCAGATCCGGAGTCAATTGCGATCCATGTTCAATCGTATCTACACCGCCATCGAGTGCCACTTGAATTCCGGCTGTGCTTTCAGTATGGGATGCTACCTTGTATCCTCTTGCGTGTGCATAGTCACAGATTGCTTTCGTCTGTTCCAGTGTCATCTTCACAGCTCCAGGTTCACCCTTCTTTGTTGCGTCCATGACGCCGCCTGTCACGCATATTTTGATCCAGTCAACATTCTGATCAATGTTATTCTGTGTCAGCTGCTGCATCTGCTCAGGTGTACTGCCAACCACCGCAAATGAGCCATCCCCGTGTCCGGTCGGACAGGTAATAGCAGGGCCTGAAACAAGCAGACGCGGTCCCAGTTTTCCGGCATTGATTGCATCTCTGACTCTTACATCAGAATAATGGAAATCTCCTACACCGCGGATTGTGGTTGTTCCTGCATGCAGCGCATTCATGACATTTCCATATACGACGCGATCAAGAACATCACGTCCCGGTCTGTTTGCTGTCACGGCAATGATCTGATCCTTCAATCCGCCTCCTCCGAGTGTCTTAGAAGGACGCCCTGAGCCAAACAGATGCGCATGCAGATTGATCAGACCAGGAAGTACATACTGGTGATGCATGTCTACTGTCTGATAGCCGTCTTCACTTTCGTTCTTCCCCATATGGATGATGATTCCATCCTGTATATACAGATCTAAATCTCTGACAATTGTATCTTTTCTGCCATTGATGACAAGACAGTTCTTCAGTAATGTGCGCATAGTATTCTTTCTCCTGTTCCTATATTCATTCTAGACTGTTTCACAATGACAATGAAGACAAAAAAAGACAGTTTTCACTGTCTTATCTTCATCTTTTCCTGTTTTTTCTTTTCGGCAACCAGTTTTGAGTGATAGAAGAAGTTTGTATACGCAATTCCTTCTGCCTGACAGTACTGATCAATTTCTTTAGATACATCTTCCCAATACTGCATATTCTTCTTTCGATAGATGGAATCATACAGATCATGAAGTTCTGGATATTTTTCATCAATATATGTCAATATGTCAGTTCTGAACGATTCTCGAAGATTCAGATTTTCAAACCAGTATGCATCTGTAAATGAATGCGATGCTTCAATGATTTCTCTGAAATCCGTAATGCCAGGAAACATCGGCGACATGAATAGAATTGCATATATGCCAGAATCATGCAGCTGCTGCAGAACCTGCAGACGCTCTATCACAGAGGCTCCCTTATCCATATCACTGCGGAAGGATTCATCCATAGTATTCAATGACACTGATACAGTTAGATGTTTCATCTGCTTCAATAGATCAATATCTCTCAGAATCAGCTTGGATCTTGTGGATATTGAAAGAAAGCAGTCACAGGGAACCAGCTGTTCAAGAATATTCCTAGTCTTGCAGTACTTCTCTTCTGCCGGATTGTATGGGTCTGTCACAGAAGACAGAAATACACGCTTGCCGCTCAGTTTCTTCAGATCCAGGGGTTTATCTGTTTCTTTGATATCCACAAATTCACCCCACGGTTCCTCATGCTGCGTAAATCTCTTCATGAAGCGTGCATAGCAGTAGCGGCAGCCATGGGGACAGCCGATATACGGATTGATGACATAATCACTGACCGGCAGGTTTGATTTGGTAATATAGTCATTCACTTGTATAATCTTTTCTTCCATTGCTCCACCTTCCTGCAGTCATTCTATCATGGACATTAAAAAAGGGTCTCCAAATGTTTTAGGGGAGCTCAACTTT
>CALEMD010000325.1 GCA_937902945.1 uncultured Erysipelotrichaceae bacterium
CTATTTTCAGACTTTTTCATCAAAACTACTTGAATTCCTGATAGTTAAATTCTCCATGTTTCTTTGAGCATAATATCATATTTTTCTGTTTTCTTGCTTTTCAGGCACTATATCTTTCAGCTGCTCCATTTCATAAAGCATAAATGCGCCTTGCGAAATCAGACGATTGCATCCCTTTCCGCTTTCAAAGTCAAATAAGGATGGAACACAGTAGATATCTTTGCTCAGTGCTATTGCCTCATTCACTGTCAGCATACTGCCGCTCTTGATTCTTGCTTCTGTTACAATTATGCACTGTCCCAATGCCGCAAGAATACGATTGCGCCATGGAAAGTGTTCCTTGCGGACCCCTACTGAATGCGGGTATTCACTGAGTATCAGATGATCTTTCTGCATCTGTTCATAGAGTTCTCTATTCTGTGAAGGATACTGTGTATCAAAGCCGCTTCCGATTACTCCGATTGTTCTTCCGCCTGCAAGTGCACTGCTGTGCACGGCGGCATCTATCCCAGCCGCAAGTCCTGATACCAGTACAAATCTCTCTTTCAGAACATCCGCGATATGAACTGTGACTCTGTATCCATATTCTGTCATTTTTCTTGAGCCGACAATTGTCAGCGATTGTTTCTTCAAAAGAGAAATATCTCCTCTGTAAAACAGTACCCATGGCGGAAAGCGGAGCTTCCGAAGTGACTCCGGATAGATTTCATCATAGATCGTAATACAAGGTTCATCTGAAACATATGTGCAATCTTTTGCATATCTCAAATCTTCAGCAATTCGGCTCCAGTCGCCTGCTTCCTTACATGCATACGCAATCAGTCTTTCTCTTTTATTCATAGTCAGTCTCCACAGTATGTATTTATGACTTGGCAATGGAATCCCCCTGCTCTTTCATATATACTTGCAGTGGAGGTTTACTATGGACGGAAAAACAATAAAGAGTAAAATGCAGGCCGGGCGCGACTTTGTGCGCATGCCGATTGAAGACGAAAGCTATATGAGTGATCAGGAACTGAAGAAACCGCAGCCGCCTCTTTTCAAGGAACCGATCAGTGATCAGAGAATTGCATTGCCAATGGATTTCAGCGATCTCTCAATTGACAATGACTTTCTGCATATCATCAACAGCCGTGCCTCTCATCGTGTCTATACACAGCAGAAAATGACGCTGTTAGAGCTTTCCTATCTGCTTTGGTGCTCACAGGGAGTGAAAACCATCCGCGGGCAGAAGTATGCCACTATACGTACAGTTCCATGCGGCGGTGCCCGTCATGAATTTGAATGCTATATGGCTCTTCAGAACATTGAAGGACTCAGCAGCGGCTTATATCACTATCTGCCGCAGTTTCATGCTCTTGAACTGATCAGCAAGCGTGATGATATTCCTTCCTTTATATCTGATTCTCTAGCAGGACAGAGCTGGGCATCCAAGGCGAATGCTGTATTCTATTACAGTTATGTATGCTATAGAAGTGAATGGAGATATGGTATTTATTCACACCGGGTTGTATTGATGGATTCAGGTCATATCACAGAGAATGTCTACTTGGCTGCCACCAGCATTCAGCTTGGTGCCTGTGCAATTGGGTATATAGATGAGGAAGTGCTTGATAAAGCCTTCGCTCTTGATGGAAAAGAAGAGTTTATGTTCTACGCATGTCCGGTAGGTACGATTGACCCTGATGATGCACAGAAAGAAGACAATTTCTACAGTTTCGTAAAAGAACAGGGCCTATGAGCTCTGTTCTTTTCTTATAGATCCAATTTCTGCTGACAGCATGCGACCGGTCCAAAACTGCGTCTGTGAATCGGGGTTATGCCATATTCTTCAATTGCCTTCAGGTGCTGAGCAGTCGGATAGCCTTTGTTTTTTGCAAATCCATACTGAGGGTATATTCTGTCATATTCATACATAATATGATCGCGCGTCACCTTTGCCAATATGCTTCCAGCCGCAATGCTGATGCTGTTCTGATCGCCTTTTATAATTGAGATCACATTCTTCTGCACTTCCGGCAGCGGCATAGCATCGGTCAGTACAATCTCAGCCGGCAGTGAAACTGCCATCTGTTCCATTGCCCTTTGATCTGCGCGATAGATATTCCATTTGTCTATCTCTTCTTCTGTCACTTCATAGATTGCATAGTACAGGGCATTTTCAATAATTTCCTGATAGAGCTGTTCTCTTTTCTTTTCGCTTATTGCCTTAGAATCATAAATCTCGGGGTTTTCATATCCCGGTACCAGAATGACTCCGGCTACACTCAAAGGTCCAGCCAATGGTCCTCTGCCAGCTTCATCGATGCCTAGGACCAATTGTCCCTGCGGCCAATACATATGTTCATACTGATTGCCGCATATCTTATGCATGAGGCATCTCCAAAGTAAATCTGCCGAGTCTTCCGCGCCGCAGTTCAAGCAGAAACTGCATGGATGCTCTTTCTATATCTGCCTCTCCGCCTTCTCTTTTCAGATTCCTCTTTATCGCAGAAAGCTCAAGAATCTGCATATCTGTTTCATTTCCCGCTGCACCATATTCTTTTTCAAGAACGTCTTGATAAAGATCACGGATGATATGAATTGCTGTTTCCGCTATCACCTTTGTATCCAGCAGTGTATCTTTGATTGTTCCTGCAGCCGCCAGCATGATGGCTGTTTTCTGATCTTCAAATTTCGGCCAGAGAACACCTGGCGTATCCATAATATCCAAGGTTGGATCCGCATGAATCCACAGGAGGCTTCTTGTAACTCCGGGCTTATCTGCAGCCTTTGCAGAATTTCTGCCGGAAATGCGATTGATCAGAGTGCTTTTGCCTACGTTAGGAATACCTGCCGCCATGGCTCGCGCTGCCCGCGGTCTCATGCCTTTCGCCTTCATTTTTTCTCTAGAAGCACTAGTCAGTTCTAAGGATGCCTGAATTGCCTTTTTCCGAAAAGATGCATCATGCAGAAGATCCGCACTGATGCAGGCAGTTTCTTCATTCTGAAAATACTGTATCCATTTTTCTGTAGCAGCAGGATCAGCAAGATCGCTTTTTGCCAGTATGATCAGACGCGGTTTGGCGGCGGTCATCTTCTGCAGCAGCGGGTTGGCAGACGCAAGCGGCATCCTTGCATCTCTGACCTCAATGATCATATCTACTGCCTTCAGACTTTCCTGCATCTGCCTTCTTGCCTTCTCCATATGTCCTGGATACCAGCTGATAGCAGTATTCATGTCTTTATTGTTCTGTTCCTGATTCATTTCTGACTCCTTCTGCAATACCTATTACCAGGTATGGACGCCAATCTTGGAAAACGGATAGAGAATAGCTGTTCCTTTCGCAACGATTGACGACTTGTCAAATGCTCCATAGTATCTCGAATCTCTTGAATAAGGCCGATTGTCTCCCATGCACCAGTATTCATTGTCACCAAGGACCACTTCTTTTACATCTTCTGTAAATGTGCCGCCATAAGATGATACATATTCTTCATTCAGGAAACTTTCTTCAACTGCCTTGCCGTTGATATACAGAACAGAATCCGTATAGCTGACTGTTTCTCCCGGAAGTCCAATTGCCCTTTTCACAAGATATTCATTCTGTTCAGGTATATAGATAATGACCACATCAAAGCGCTGGATTCCATCCATATTCAGCCCTATGACATTTGAAAAGCCAATCTCATTGTTCTGCAATGTCGGATACATGGAATTGCCCTGCACCTTAATCGGTCTGACTAGAAAATGCACAATCAGAAATACAATGACGAGACTGATCAGAAGTGTCGATATAAAGCTTCCCAGTTCTTTCATGAAACTGGATTGCGTTTTCTTTTCTGCCGTTTTCATAATGATCTTATTATAGAAGAATTCATGCAAAAGAGAAAGCAGAGCTCAATCCTTCAGAAACACATGAATACAGGAATTCTCATCTGCACAGTCATCCATGACTCTGATGATCCGATCCAGATATGTTGCTTTCTTTCTTTCTGACGACACTGCACCTTCAATGATTATTTCCGTATTCTCATGTATATCGCAGAGGCAGTCATGCAGAGCGTCTAAATTTCTTCCATACCAGGAAGGAAACATAAAAGAATGTTCAAGATACTGCTGAGCTTCTTCCGCATCCATAAGTTGGTCCGCATTCAGAAATACTGTTCTATTCATTCAGCATCCTCTCCATACAGCTGTTCAAATGTTCTGTAGTGATCCTCTGTATAGTATATATATCCATCGTTGGAAAATACAATTCGCTTCGCGCCTCGTTCATCTTTGCCAAGGGTATCAATATCGCATTCCGTATAGCTCCTGTCGTCTTTCTCAGGAAGCTGTTTTTCATAATTGCCGAAATGATCACCGCCGATGCACATACCAGGCAGAACATCCTCAACACTGCCGCCCTCATATCCATACTCACGGGCAGATTTCTTGCTGATATAGTTATCAGGCAGATGCCCATAGACATGAATATACAGAGCAACATCGTCCTTTTGATCATATGTTCCGTTTTCATCTATGCTGCTCGTTTCAGCAGAGATTGAAGCAGATGGCTGCGGCTGCGGTGCACTGCATCCGAAAAGCAGAAGTATGCATAGAAATGAAGCCAGTATTCTCTTGAATTTCATAACTCCCCCAATATTTTAAAAATGCAGCCTGCGAACAGGCTGCATAATTTCTAACGATCTTCCTTAATACGTGATTTCTTGCCGGACAGTCCCTTAAGATATGTGAGCTTAGCTCTGCGGACTCTGCCCTTGCGGACAACTTCAACCTTGTCAAGAATCGGGCTGTGAAGCGGGAATGTTCTCTGAACGCCTACACCGCTGCTCAGCTTGCGGACTGTGAATGTCTCGCCGATGCCGCTGTTCTGCATGCCAACTACTACGCCTTCGAAAATCTGAATACGTGATTTTTCGCCTTCTCTGATACGTACATAAACCTTCAGAGTGTCTCCTGGCTTGAATGACGGCATGTCATTGCGCAGCTGTTCTTTTGTAATCTTGCTGACTAAACTTAAATTCATCGTGTTTTCTCCTTTAACTCCGATTGATCATCTGCTCATTCATCTATGTTTCGATCAGCGGAACAGTGATGCGCATACGCGCTCAAATACTGTACCATACATATGGGTTTATTGGCAACAGAAAAATGTGTATGATCTGTTCTTTATAATTATCTTCTGCAATTAAAAACGTTCATATTCCCAATTATATGAACGCTTTTATACCCACAGTTCTATCGTCACAGATGCCCAGGAGGACTGCTTTCATGTCCTTCTGTAATAAAGATATGAAAAGTTCAGAAAAGGTTCACACTTTATTAAGAAATTTCTATCTTTTCAGTAAAAAGTCCCTTCTGATTTTTGCCGATCCTCAATATAAAGGGAAATATGCTGACTTTAGTACAAAGCCAGAAGTCCTCTGAAGGAAAGCGATCCTGAAGCATAGGATCAAAGAACTTTTTGCCTTCGAGATTCTTCTGGTTCAGTGCCTGTTCTTCAATATCTTGCATTGGATGCCCTTCAAGTATGCTTTTAATATACTCTGCACAGAGAATATCTTCTTCGGTGTCTCTTTCTCCCTGCCATCCCATAGGCACTAAGGAAACTGTCTCAGGATTCTTCTGCTGAATATATGAGGCCACAGCAGCCGCATTAACCAAAGCTCCGGTAATGATCTCATCCGCATGCACCGCCGCAGCTATGCCCTGTGTGCCGGCACTGGTTGTATGCAGTATATCTCTGCCGCTGAGATCTTCATGAATGATAGATGCCGGCGAATTTCCGTAATCGCATCCCGCAACCTTCTGCCCTTCTCTTTCACCGAATAGAAGCGCATTTGGATTGTTCTTTTTCATCATAAATGCCTGTTCCATGGATCCGATCGGACGTACAGATGCGGCATTTCGACTGTACATATAGCATTCCAAAGAAAAAGCACGAAATACATCAATAATGACTGTAAGTCCCTGTGCTTTCTCAGCGCCATTCAGCAATTTTAATATTTGAACTTTCATCATACTGCCTCCGCTGAATGACATTATACATGATTTTCTAATACTCGAGATTCTTTCCCGTATTCTTGTCAAACACATGCACAAGACTGCCGGAGAAGCTCAGATGGATCGGATCGCCAATTTTGAAGCCTATTGCATTTTCCCTAGACATGTCAATTGACGGAATGATTATGATTCCATCTTTTCCTGCAGCTTTGATATGCAGATGGATCTCCGAGCCCATCATCTCACTTACATTGACTTCAGCCGCAATTCCTTTTGATGCATCTTCAGTCAGTGTCATATGCTGCGGTCTGATTCCAACAGTTACATCCTGCTCCTCGATATTGTGAGAAGCAAGATTTGCATTCTTTCTTTCATTCATAGGTATTTCAATGCCTTCGAGCAGAACTGAGTATGTTCCATCATCTTTCTTCATAAGATGACCGTCAAACATATTCATCTGCGGAGTTCCTATAAATCCGGCAACAAATGCATTGACCGGTTCATTGTAGACTTCCTGAGGTGCGCCGATCTGCTGAATAACTCCGTCCTTCATGACCACAATTCTGTCGCCAAGCGTCATGGCTTCGGTCTGATCATGGGTTACATACATGAATGTTGTATGGATTCTCTGTCTTAATTGAATAATCTCTGCGCGCATCTGGTTTCTCAACTTTGCATCAAGATTGCTGAGAGGCTCATCCATCAGCAGTACTTTCGGTTCGCGTACAATTGCTCTTCCAATTGCAACTCTCTGTCTCTGACCACCGGAAAGTGCCTTTGGTTTTCTGTCGAGATAAGGAACAATGCCTAGAATATCAGCTGCCTGATTGACACGCTTGTCGATTTCATCTTTTGGCATCTTGCGTATTTTCAATGGGAATGCCAGATTGTCGCGGACTGTCAGATGCGGATACAGAGCATAGCTCTGAAATACCATGGCAATATCACGATCTTTCGGTGCTATATCATTCATTTTCTTATCACCGATATACAGTTCACCATGGGTTATATCTTCTAGACCTGCGACCATTCGCAGAGTTGTAGACTTGCCGCAGCCTGAAGGTCCAACAAGAACAACAAATTCATTGTCTGCAATCTCCAGATTGAAATCCTGTACTGCATGAACCCCTTCTTCAGATACTTTCAGGTTCGTTTTCTTCTTTCTTTCTGTATTTGGATATATCTTCTCTAGATGCCTTATACTGACCTTTGCCATATTTGCGATCTCTCTTTCTCATTCCTTCATTGCCGGAAGTCTTCCGTACAGTGACATCATGTAATGCAGTTTTTCTGCCAGTTCTTCGGTGAATGCTCCTTTTTTTGATCTCCACACCCAATTGTTTCCCAGTGTAGAGGGAATATTGATTCTGCTTTCACTGCCGAGTTCTAGGATATCCTGTGCCTGCATGATGCTCAAATCTGCAACACTTGACCATGCGCCCCGCATCATGCCCCAGCTGTATCCTTCTTCTTTGTTCAAATGGAAGTAATCCACAGCTCTTTGAACATCTGAAGCAGATGCAGTGTGCATCCATCCATTGACTGTATCGTTGTCATGCGTTCCTGTGTAGACCACACAGTGGCGCGGATATTCATGGGGCAGATATCCTGATCCGGTATCTCTTTCATCAAATGCAAACTCAAGTACTTTCATGCCGGGATATCCGCACTCCTGCACAAGCTTCTGTACAGAAGGTGTAAGGAATCCAAGATCTTCCGCAATGATATTCATGCGGCCAAGCTTCTTTTCAAGAATTCTGAACAAGGATATGCCCGGTCCCTGACACCAATGCCCGTTTCGAGCAGTATTGTCATCAGCAGGTATAGCATAATAGGAATCAAACCCGCGGAAGTGATCAAGACGGATGACATCGTAAATCTGAATCTGCTTAGCCATTCTGCGAATCCACCACTGATAGCCATCATTCTTCATTCTGTCCCAGTCATAGAGTGGGTTCCCCCACAGCTGTCCATCCTCAGAAAACCCATCCGGCGGACATCCAGCTACCTCAATCGGTTCAAGCTCCTTATTCAGATAGAACTGCTCTGGCTGCGACCAGACATCGGCACTGTCAGCAGCTACATAAAATGGAGTATCCCCGATGATCTGTATGCCTCTTTCCGCAGCATATGTCCTCATTCTGCGCCACTGATGATAGAACAGATACTGAACACCTTTCCAGAAGGAGATATCCTCTTCCAGTCTGTTTCTGATGTCATTCAGTGCTTTTTCTTCTTTCAGACGATAGCCTTTTGGCCACTGTGTCCATGGCTTTCCGCCTTCATATTCCTTGATTGCCATATACAGTGCATAGTCTTCCAGCCAGTCATACTCTGCAGATAGAAATGTATGATAGTCATCCGGCTCATTCTGCTTCAGGCATTTCACTGCCTTTTTCAATACTTTGAAGCGATTGATATACAGTTTATCGTAATCAATGCTTCTTGGATTTCTGCCCCAGTCTATATGACTGAAGTCTTCTTCTTTCAGCAATCCATCTTTTGCCAGATCATCCAGATCAATCCAATACGGATTGCCGGCAAATGAAGATACGGACTGATATGGTGAATCGCCAAAGCCGGTCTGACAGATCGGCAGGATCTGCCAATAGGACTGTCCGGACGCCTGCAGAAACCGTATAAAACTGCGTGCTTCCTCTCCCATTGTCCCAATGCCCCAGTTTGAAGGAAGTGAAGCGACAGGCAGCAATACTCCCGCACTCCTCATAGTTTTCTCTTTTCTTTTATTGTTCTGACACTTTCCCTTTCCATGATGCGGAAAGGAATAATCTCATTCTCTGATTCATATTTGTAATGTGTTCTCTGCATAATATCAATAGAACACTTCAGTGCCAATGATGACGTATCCTGGGCAACAGTCGTCAGACGCGGAATGGTATAGCGGGTCATCTCAATACCGTCAAATCCGGTAATGGATACATCCTCCGGCACTCTCAGTCCTAGATCATTAGCAGCCCGCAAAGCACCGATCGCTATGACATCTCCCAATGCTATAACAGCTGTAAGAGAAGGATCTCTTTTCAGAAGTCTTGCGGTGGCATCATATCCATCCTGCATAGAAAATCGGCATGGTTCATACTGACGGTCTTTGTCAAAAGGTATATTATGTTTGTCAAATGCAGCAATGCATCCTTGGATTCTTCTGTAGGATACCTGTGTTTCAGAGCTGTCCGCATTTCCACCGACTATTCCAATATTCTTATGTCCGAGATGAATACAGTACTCAGTCATCGCCTGACAGGCGGCAGTATCATCCGTTGAATAGCTCGACAGATTGTCAAAATGCAGATTCATAGCATTGTTTGTCAATAGCACTGCCGGTATTGTGATCTGATCAAAGGACTCCTGAAAATACTTCAGGTTTCCCCCAAGAAAGATGATTCCTTTCGGCTTGCGTTCTTTCACAATACGGATAGCAGCGGTTACCTCGTTCTCATCTTCATCAAGATAGATAACGGTTGTTTCTTCTTCGCTTTTGATCATTGCTGTCTGAATCTTTTCAAGAATATCAGCGAACAGAAAATTGCTGCTTCCTTTCAGAAGAATTGCAATTCCTTTCGGTCTCTGCTTCAGCTTTTTTGCATTTGCATTCGGAATAAAATCATATTCTTTTACGATCTGAACAATCTCTTCTCTTGCTACATCTGAGACATCCGGATGATCATTGAGGACTCGTGACACGGTCCCAATACTGTATCCTGAAATCCTTGCAATATCTTTGATTGTTGTCATCTACAGAGTCCTCCTTTCTATGAATCAGCCTTTTACAGCACCTGCAGCAACACCTTTGATAATATACTTCTGACAGCTCAGATAGAAGATGATGATTGGAATAATGGCAAGAATCAATGCCGCCATGATTGCTCCCATATCTACGCGTCCATAGCTTCCCTGCATGTACTGAATAACAATGGATATTGTCTTGTACTTGTTGATATCAAGAACCAGGTATGGAAGAAGGAAGTCATTCCATATCCACATTGTCTCCAATATGCCTACAGAAATATATGTTGGCTTCATGATTGGAAGCACAACTTTGAAGAATGTCTGTATAGGTGTGCATCCATCAATCAATGCTGCTTCTTCTATTTCCAATGGTATAGACTTAACAAATCCGCAGAACATGAATACAGCCAGTCCCGCTCCGAAACCAAGATAGATAATAATAATGCCCCATGGTGTATTCAGACCCAGTCTGTCAGCAACCAATGACAATGTGAACATAACCATCTGAAATGGCACAACCATTGAGAATACGCACAGCAGATAGATTGCTTTTGTGACTTTTGTCTTAACGCGGGTAATGTACCATGCACACATAGAAGTGCATACAAGAATAACAAGTACAGAACCTACTGTAATAAACAGAGTCCATCCAACCGCATCCAGAAATCCATACTTATCAATGGCATTGACATAGTTCAGTGTTCCAGCACTAGTCACTGCATTCGGCAGTGAAAACGGGTCTGCATTGATATAGACTTTCTGCTTGAATGAATTGAACAGAACAATACCAATTGGAGTTATCCAAAGCAATGCAATAATTCCAAGGACAACGGTTCTCCAGAAACTCTTCTTACCTTTTTCCGTCATAACTGTTCCTCCTTAGACCTTGTTGCTTTGAGCTGTATCAGACCAATACCAACTACAATGATAAAGAATATGACAGCTTTAGCCTGTCCTACTCCCTCCCATCCAGTTCGGCCATAGAATGTATTGTAAATGTTCAGAGCCATCATTTCTGACATCTTGCTAGGTTCACCAGCTGTCAGTGACAGGTTCTGATCGAACAGTTTGAATCCATTTGTTATTGATAGAAATGTACAGATAGTAATAGAAGGCATCATCATCGGAATCGTGACCTGAAACAGTTTCTGCTTTGCACTGCATCCATCAATTTCAGCCGCTTCCATAACATCCGTCGGAATGGACTGCAGACCGGCAATATAGATAATCATCATATATCCTATCTGCTGCCAGGCCACAAGAATGATCAGACCCCAGAATCCAACCGTTGAGTCAAGTGCCAATGCAGTATTGAATTGAGACAGTATCCCATTGAATATCAGTTTCCAGATATATCCCAGAACAATGCCGCCAATCAGATTCGGCATGAAGAATACAGTTCTGAATAGATTTGTACCTCTTAGCTTCTTTGTCAAAGCCATTGCCAAAGCAAACGCTATGATATTTATTACAATCAATGACGTAACAGCAAATGCAGTGGTATACCAGAATGAATGCTGGAATACTGTATCCTGCAATGCCTTGAAATAATTGCCGAAGCCTATGAACTTTGCATCTGCAACTGTTCTGAATTCACAGAACGAGAGCCATATTCCCATTATAAATGGAATTATGAATCCTATTGCAAACGCGATCATGGTCGGCCAAACAAATATCGGAGCATATTTTTTGATCGTTTTCTGCATACTTTCCCCTTCTTTCAGCAGTAATAAACGGCCGCTGATCCGAAGCGCTATTGATAGAAAAGCAGCGGGTACACGGACAGGCCGTGCCCGCTGCTCTGTGGGTCAGAATCAGTCTATTAGTCTTACTTTACAGCTGCAGCTTCAGTAGCCCAGCCATCTACGAATGCAGTTACAACAGCATTCCAGTTAGCATCAGTCTGACTAGCAGCATATGTTGTCAAAGCAGAACCTACACCATTCTTCCATTCTTCTGATGGCATTGTTGTGAAGTTCCAAGTAACTGGAGTCTTGCCTTCAGATACATATTCATTAGCAATGTTGACCAGTTTGTTGCTGGATTCGAGGTTGCCTTTGAATGGAACAACGAAGCCCATTCCAGCGAGTCCTGAAGGCAAAGCACCTTCGCCGCCGCACATACCCTTCAATCCTGCTTCAGAAGTAACGCACCAGTTCATGAATGCCAATGTAGCATCGATATCTTCCTGGGAAGCGTTCTTGTTAACGCACCAGTAGTTCTCAGTTCCAGTGCAGAGTCCCTGGTTCTCTTCGCCTTCAGCACCGATGTAGATTGGAAGCATATCCAAGTTGTCATCGCCGATAGCGCTGATATCGTTGTATGCCCATGTGCCATTCTGATAGAAGACTGCTTTTTCAGTTACAAAGTCTGCAACAGCATCATCACCTGTCTTAACGGACAGCTGTGAAGGATCGCAAGTAGCGTTGTTGATATACAGATCCCAGATATTGCGATAGTTGTCAAGATATGTTCCTTTGATTGCATCTGTAGTTCCGATGCCATCAGCCTTGTATTCATAATAAATAGGAAGGTTAGCAAGGTGAGTCTTGAATCTCCAGTCGCTTGATCCATCCATTCCAGCAGAAGTGAATGCAGAGAAGCCAAGTTCACCAGTACGTGCTGTAATGTCTTCAGCTACTTTCTTCAGTGAATCGAAGTTTGTGATATCGTCCATTGTATAGCCAGCTTTTTTCAGCAGGTTTGTGTTGACGATAATTCCATAGGATTCAATAACATAAGCTATGCCAAGCATCTTGTCGCCATCCATAAGAGCGAAATCATCGGATGACAATTCAGAAGTGATTGCAGAGCCTGACAGATCATAGCAGTAGTCTTTCCAAGATGCCAGACCGACAGGTCCGTTTACCTGGAATAATGTAGGTGCTTCTGTCTTAGCCATTTCTGATTTCAATGTTGTTTCATACTGTCCTGAAGCTGCTGTCAATACTGTTACCTGAACACCTGTTTCTTCGGTGTACAGCTTAGCAAGTTCCTGCCACTGTTCATCAGCTTCAGGCTTGAAGTTCAGATAATAAACCTTTCCTGTTGGTGCTGAAGCAGTTGAAGCTGCAGAACCAGCCGCTGCTGATGAGCCGGATGAGCAGCCAGCTAACAAAGCTGCTGCCAAAACGAATGATAAAACCTTTTTCATTTCTTTTCCTCCTAGGGTATCATTCCTTGAAACGTTTCCGTAAACGTTTCCAGTTGATACTTATATAATATGTAACCGCTTTCTGATTGTCAATCGATTATTGATATTTTTTGCTTTTGAAATTATATTTAATAACGTCAAAACAAGCTATTCAATCATTTGAAAGCGCCGTGAAATAAAAAAGCAGGAGTTTTCTATCACCCCTGCCAAAAAATGATCCTGTTCAATACTATCGATCACAAGTATTTGGAACTATATAACCAGATGCAGCGCTTTCTGCTGTACTGTTGCTCGATTTGCTGCTGTTATCAGAAGAACCCTTATCTGATTCTGCGGTACCTTCTGTCAGACGCACAGCCGTTTTTATATCACTGATCGTATAAGTATTCCCTGACTTGCTGATGGTTGCAGTGCCCTCTGCTATACGAAGTGTCTTTCCGCTTTCAACAGTAATAGTGCCGGATGAACCTGCTTTCAGATAATATGCATTATCTACTCCGTCTCCATCACTGTCTTTATATTCGAACCCTGACAACTGTCCAAATGTTGCAATGCTGGCACCGTTATTTGCAGCTAGAGCGTAATATTGATTTTCCAAGGCTGCTGCTTCACCGCCGAAATTATTAGTAGCTTTGCATCCTGTGCTGCCAAAATTGTTTGTAACCGTACACGTGTTATTTGAAGGAATCTTAGAAGTAAAGTCTTTTTTTGATCTAGTGCTCATTGTCGCAATCTTCCCAGACGCTGTATCATCACTGCCGCCAACGACAGTTTGGAAGATATTCAATTTTGAAACATTCCTATAAGTCACTTCTTCAGGAGTAACAACTCCATAGTTATTCGTTACAACTCCGCCCGGTCTGTTTTTCACATTTCCAAAATTTTCGACAACATTACCGCTATTCGTTACGTTATCATTTTTTCCTGCCACAAGATTGATTGTACCTCGATTGAGATTGACATTTGCATTATAGATACTGCCTAGAGTTGCTCCAGACGCATTGACCGCAATTACAGCCGTACTGTTACTTCCATAAATATTAGTAATTGTCCCATTGTTCGTTGTCACGCTGCTTCTTGAAAAATGAGTGATTGTACCGTTGTTGGTTGTCACAGATCCGTTGCAGCTATCGATAGTTCCATCGTTTGTTGTAGCAGTTGCGCCGCTGCTGACCCTATGAATTGTTCCGCCATTTAGTGTAACAATTCCACCGCGCTGATTGACTAACATACTGAATTCTGCGTTATTGGCAATGGATCCGCTGCTGTTATTGACTGTTCCCTTTGTATCTTCTGTACCGCCGCCATTATTTGCAATGCTGCCATTATTCACTTCAATAAGGCCCTGGTTATCAGTAATTATGGATGTCGGATCGCCATTGTTTATTGAAACAGTTCCCTTATTCATACTGATCGTGCCGGTATTTGACAATACAGTTCCGCTGTTAGCAGTGATCGTTCCTGTGCTGCTGTTCATGTTTATCCAGCCACTGTTTTCAGATGTCGTACCATTATTAACCTGCATAACCTTAGTGTTGCTAGCGAGTGTCGTATCATTAACAACATCTGATTCTACATTATCAGTTGATGGAGTGAACGAAAGAGTTATACTCTACATTGTCTTTTGCTGTAATAGTAAAGGCAGTGCCAACAATAGAAATGTCCGCATCGCTTGATAGAATAGTGTCATAACCTTGCGGCAGCTGAATGACGGCACCGTTTTTAATATAGTAGAGATCATTGCCAACTTCTCCGCCGGCATTATTCTTATAGACAACATTGCTGTCGTCTTTCAGCAAACGGACATCATAGTTGTTCATTAAAACAGGATAATACGTATTCAGGGCAGCTGTGCCGCCGACAGTTCCCTGAACCGGATCGCCGCCCATTATATACGTGTTTGTAATTTCACCGTTATTTGTGGTAACAATCCCAAAATTATCTGTAATTGTACCATTATTGACACCTACGGTTGCCATTATTGTGTTTGTATCAATAGTGCCATTATTTGTCAGTACATTTCCTGACATAGAGTTCTTCGCAATTTTCCCCTCACTGGCATTGTCAGTGATTGTTCCATTATATCCGTTGTCTTTAATTGTTCCTTTGTTAGTCGTTACAATCCCGCCGTTATTGTTGCCATTAACTGTTGCGCCCGTTTCGTTATTAACTACCAATCCATAGTTTTGATCCACCAGACTGTAATTGTGTGTGACTTCCGGAGAAGCGAAACCGCTTGGTTTGATTCCATTGGCAGTAACAGTCCCGCGGTTTTCAGAAAGAACACCTTGGTTATATAGTACAGTCCCCGAATTATATGTTATGGATGAATTCGATCAAGTCTCGTTCACCAGTCCTGAATTGGTTTCAATATCGCCTGAATTGCGCATGATATTTCCAAGATTTGTTTTTACAGTTCCATTATTATATGGCATAACATCGCCAGCAATAACTAAATCCAATGTGTTTCCAGATTCGTTTGACTCAGCCGCCTGTACTGTTGCTGTTGTGGAAAGCATTGCCATACATATGATGGATACGCCAGTTGCCTTGAGACCTTTGTAAAAGACTTTCATTATCTTATTACCCATAAAATCCCCTCCACTCTAACTAAAAATGTATTTCCGATTTGCACTTATGTCAATTGATAACTGCAAATCCCGCCGTATAAAGATTGTTTGGTGTTCAAACAATTCATTCGCATTTGCTCTAAAAAAGCAGCCATTCCCCTATTGGCTGCTATACAGATGCATTCTGCTTAGAGACAGAATGCTCTGTTGGAATATCTTCTTTTTCATTCATACTTTGAAGCTTTTCTTCATCAATCGGTTCTATCAGTATGCTGTCAGCATCGTAATAACTATACTGTTCGGATGCAAGTGCTGTCATCATCTTATCATATGGAATGTTCCCTATGATCTTTTTTTCATCCGTACTGTATAAAGATACATGCCATTCCTTAACATCAAACTGGAACTTCTTCCGACTGCGGTCAAAGTAAGCAAGCGGAATAGATGGATGAATCGGAAGAATGCATCTCATTTTAGATGCCAGTGAATAGATGCCGATAATGCAGTCTTTCTCAATTTTGCTCTGATAGAACTGCGGCTGTGCATAAACAGCCTTGATGGATTGCAGTCTATGCAGCAGATCTCTATATGCATGGGTATCTGTACCCGCCCATAGCGTATCTGCTTCTTTCTTTCCAAAAGCAAGCGGATGCAAAGCACAGGACAGGATAAGACTTCCCATATGTCCATCCAGTACATTCTGCATTGTTTCATGCAGTACATGCAGATTGGCTGTGCGAAGACTTTCAGCACTGTCTTTCAGCTGCTGAAATGTCATTGCTTTATCATTGACCTGCATCTCTGTTCCGTATTTTCCAAGAATTCGCTTGGCTATGGCAATTGTATCGTCGATATCTTCATCCGTACATGGACTTGGCAGCCGTATAAGCAGCTGGTTCCTGCCTTCTTCTGCCATCGATATCCATATGCCTCTGCCTATATGATCAGGGTGATAGGCAATTGTATTGCCATGATTGATATACCCAGACTCAAATATCAGATTTTTTGCAGCGCCATAGCACATCCCTGCAGGCAGAATCTCTTTGATGCCTATCTTTCTGCCAAACAATGCACTGTAGCTGAACTGCAGAGTGATAAGACTCATTGAGTCTCCCCCTGTTTCATAACCGGTTCAGAAGTCTTTTCTTTCTTAAAGAGAATATATGCAGCAGTGATGGCCATTGGAATCACTGAAACAGCGCCTGGCAGCAATGGTCCCATCAAGTAGTGCGTTGGAATGCTGTATAGATAGTAGAGCGGCAGTGCAGCGATTGCATTGAGAGCACCATGTGCTAAAGCACATATCCAGATGCAATTGGATTTTTCATATAAATAAGACAGCAGAATTCCTACAGCTGTTGTGAACACGCACATCATGATCATGCCGGTAAATGGATATCCCTGATAGCCGATTCCATATTCATAGCCTGCTAGAATGATCAAAGGCCAGTGCCATACACCCCACAGAAATCCAGAAGTGATCAGCCCCTTTGTTCTGCCAAGACGTTCCTTGAACTTGACAGTCATATATCCGCGCCAGCCAACTTCTTCACCAAGTGCATAGATCATATTGATCAATGGTGCAAAAGTCAGAGCGGGTACTATTTCCATAGTCATTGCGCTTTTTACATCCACCGTTCCAGTCAATGTTCCATTTTGAGCAAGCAGTTCATAATAGGAAGTAAGATAGCCTAGCGAACTGTCAAAGCGATTTGGAAATACAGCAAAATAGAGGACTGCTCCAAGCAGCGTGAACACTGCCGGCATAAACCATGCCAGCAGGATATATTTCCAGTTCTTCTTAAACTGCACCTTCCAGAAGATACCAGTATCTTTCTGTCCCAAGCGAAAATGGCTGATCACAAATACACCCAGCAGCGGCATGTACATTGCCAGTGAAAGCAATGCTGTATAAACCGTCTGAGAACCGCTGAACATACCGATGAACATGCATGCCCAGCCGCCGATAAATGCAATTGCAAGATAGATCAGCATCTGTTTGTTTTCAGGATCAATCATCATCTTCTTCATCATTGATTTCCTCCATCAGTTTCAATTCTTCTTTCGTAAAATCATGCTGGGCAAACAGATCCGGTCGGATCAGACGCGTTTTCTTCAATGATTCCTTCAGTTTCCAGATTCGGATCTTCTCATGATCGCCGCTGATCAGTACCGGCGGCACTTCTTCACCTTCATAGACAGAAGGCTGCGTATACTGCGGGTATTCGAGCAATCCATTCTCGTAGGACTCATCTCCAGTAGAATCATCGGCAATGCTGCCTTTCAATAGACGTGTTATGGAATCCACTATGACCATTGCCGGCAGTTCCCCTCCGGTCAGAACATAGTCTCCGATAGAAATAGATTCATCCATTTTTTCCGCAATTCTTTCATCGACACCTTCATAGTGTCCGCAGAATAGGATCAGATGATCTTTTTCTGAGAGCTGATGTGCTTTCTTCTGGGTATATGGATGCCCGGATGCACTCGTCAGTACCGTATAGCTGTTTTCAGTCCTGACGCTATTCAATGCATCAAGAGCCGGCTGACATTTCATAACCATCCCTGGTCCGCCGCCAAACGGAGTATCATCCCAGTGCTTATACTTGTCGTGGCAGAAATCACGGATCTGCACAAAATCCACTTGAATCAGTCCGCGGGCAATACTGCGGCCGATAATGGATGTGTTCAGAAATCCTTCAAACATTTCCGGAAACAGCGTAATTATTGTCACTCTCATAGCATGCCCTCAATCAGCATTACTGTAATAGTTTTTTCTTTCAGATCTACTTTCTTAACAAACACCGGTACATTTGGAATCAGAAAAGATGTTCCATCTTTCTTCTGTATTCTCAGATTGTTCTGTGCACCGTTGGTCTGCTCAACATCAATGACTGTGCCGATCTCTGTTCCTGACTGATCAAGCACTTTCAGACCGATCATCTGTGCCATATAGTATTCGCCTTCCGGCAGCGGCTGCTGGTCATTGCTGTCAATATAGACATTGCATCCCTTGTACTTTTCTATCAGATTGATGTCTTCATATCCTTTGAAGGAAACAAGACTGTATCCTTTATGCACACGGAATGATGCAGCAGTAAAGGGCAGATACCCTTCTTTTGTTTTCAGATAGACGGTATTTCCCTCACAGTATCTCTCCGCATCAAAATCAGAACAGCTGCGTATCTTCAGTTCACCTTTGATTCCATGTGTGTTTATGACGGTTCCTATGCAGATATAATCCATATTTCTCTCCTAGTCAAAAAAGGATGCCTAAGCACCCTGATTTTAAATCTGTTCAAACTTGATTGCAATGCGCTTGTCCTCACTGTGTGATGCAATGGACATCATCTGACGCAATGCACTAGCCATCATGCCTTTGCGGCCGATGAGACGTGCAATGTCTTCGTTCTTTGCATATACATACAGAACAATCTCTTTGTCATTCAGACTCGGCATGATTCTGACATCCAGACTGTCAGGATCGTCAACCATCGGTTTGACAAGATCCAGCAGCACTTTATCCAGCTCAGCCATAGGGCCTTACTTCTTCACTTTCTTTGCTGCTTTTGCATCATGATACTGCTTCATGATTCCCTGACGTGCAAGAATATCACGAACTGTATCGGAAGGCTGTGCGCCGTTTTCCATCCAATTCAATGCCTTTTCAGCATCAACCTTAACTGTTTCCGGCTGTGTTGTTGGGTCAAAGAATCCGATTGTTTCAATCTCACGGCCATTTCTTGCAAAGCGGCTGTCAGCAGCAACAATACGGTATCTTGGAGCCTTCTTGGCACCGAATCTCTTTAAACGTAATTTAACAGACATGTTATTTTCCTCCTGTTTCCTACAAAATTATAGGATTTCATCACTATAGTGTCAAGCATTTTTGCTTAACACCATTTGAATTCTTTCGCATGTTATCCGTAAAGAATCCAATACAGTGTCATAAGCACTGCTATGATGCTCAGCAAAATGCCTTTCCTTTGGCTGTTTCTTTCTGACTGCTTAGATTTGTCTCTCAGCAGAAATGCATTGAGATCTATCATTTCTTTTTCATGCATCCAGTCAAAATGCAGATGGATCATTGTGCTGTCATCCAGTTCGATCCTCAGACATCCATCTTTCTCGCCGCTCAATGCACGCATATCCAGATTCCTGATTTCTTCTACAGAAAACTCCCTATAGCTGCCATTCCAATGACATAAGAGCTTCCCGTCTCGGAGTGTCACATTGCCGTTATCTGCCTCATACATTCTGCGCATTGCTTTCCCCTTTCCATACGGAAAGAGTATAGCCCTATATCTATACAAAATTATGTTCAGACAAAAACCTGCCTGCGCAGGTCTTCTGTCTAGAATTTGTATTTTCCCTTATTGCCGTAGCGGTATTTTACTTTCTGCGGCTGCGGATTCTGTGCATTGTCCATCATTTTCTGCAGTGTTTCTTCATTCATCATTCCGCTCTTTGACATCATGGAAACCTGATCCATGGTCTTCTTCATCTTCAGAAACTGGTTGATGATCTTATTGACATCGGTAACCTGGGTGCCGCTTCCTGCCGCAATACGCCGTTTCATAGAACTGCGTATAGATTCCGGATCGGCTCTTTCTGCAAGTGTCATCGATTGTATAATCGCTCGAGAAACCTTCATTGAATCAGAAGCCTTTGCTTCATCAATCATATCAGAGTACTGGCTGTAGCCTGGAATCATCTTCATAATGGATCCTAGAGGTCCCATCTTTCTGATCTGTTCAAACTGGGTCAGCATATCATCCATGGTGAACTCACCATTCAGCATCCTCTTAGCAGACTTCTCGGCTGCCTCAAGATCCATTTTCTCCTGGGCCTTTTCTACAAGAGTGACAACGTCTCCCATTCCCAGTATCCGATCAGCCATTCTGTCAGGATAGAAGATATCCATATCTTCCAGTTTTTCACCTTCACCGACAAACTTAACCGGAACATCTGTAATAGCCTTGACAGACAGAACGCCGCCGCCTCTTGAATCACCGTCAAACTTAGTTACGACGAGTCCTGTAACAGGCAGTCTGTCTTTAAAGGACTGCGCTACATGAACAATGTCCTGGCCGGTCATAGCATCAACTGTCAGCAGTATATCATCCGCGTGAACAAGATCATTGATCTCTACAAGTTCATTCATCAGCTCTTCGTCAACATGCAGACGGCCGGCTGTATCAAGAATCATCAGATCAAATTTTTCTGTCTCGTTATACGCAAGTGCCGCTTTGACTGTATCAGCCGCTGAAACAGACGGTCCCTTGCTGAAAACTTCTGTACCTATCTCTTTGCCTAAAGTCTGCAGCTGTTCAATGGCTGCAGGACGGATGACATCTGCTGCAACCAGCAGGCATTTCTTCCCCATCTTCTCCTGGCAGATTTTTGCAATCTTTGCAGCAGACGTAGTCTTGCCTGTTCCCTGCAGTCCTACCATCATCAGTATGGTTGTACCGTGTTCCTTGAAATTGATGCCAGCCTGTTCTGTTCCAAGCAGATTGATGATCTCATCATGAACAATCTTGACAAGCATCTGTCCTGGATCCACATTGTTCAGAACATCTTTTCCGCGTGCTTTTTCTCTGACAGTATCTAAAAACTGCTTGACTACCTTATAGTTGACATCTGCTTCCAGAAGCGAAAGACGCACCTCTTTCAGCATGTCCTCCATATTCTTATCTGTCAGCCTGCCTTTTCCGGCAATATTGCGCATGCTTTTATTCAGGCGCTCACTTAATGAATCAAAAGCCATAATGATACTCCTTTCACAGCTCTATCATTTTACCATAAAAAAGCTCGGACTAGAATGCAGTCCGAGCAGTCATCAATCCATTTCAATAGCACCTGTATA
>CALEMD010000326.1 GCA_937902945.1 uncultured Erysipelotrichaceae bacterium
CCTGGGAAGAGGTTCAGCAAAAATTGAATGATATATTCACTCAACAGTATCATTTGACATTCCATGAAGAAATCCAAGTCAGAACCAGAACCGAAACAAGGACGGGACATAGATCGGTACAGGATGAAGAAACCGGTGAATGGTATGAGGAGGAGTACGAGTATGAGGTAGAGGTGAAATATAACAATCGAATTCTTCATACAGTATTGGTCAACAGTACTCTTGAGAGTGTAATTGAACACTCAGGTCTCACGGCAAATCAGTTGGCTAGATACAACCTGTTGAATCAAACTAGGGGAAATCGTGAATATCTGTTTGCGGATGATATCTATTCAAATCCATCAGCGGGTGAATATTCAGATTACGACATTCCTAGTGAAGCACTGACAAATGAGAAGTTCGCAAAAATGATGCAGGAAGCAGAGAAATATCTTGGTTATCCATATGTTTGGGGTGGTTCGTCACCTTCTACAAGCTTTGATTGTTCAGGTTTTGTATGCTGGGTAATAAATCACTGCGGAAATGGGTGGAGTGTTGGCAGAACTACGGCAGAAGGCCTAAGGAAAATGCTGTCGATCATTCCGGCAAGTGAAGTACAACCGGGAGATATTATCTTTTTCCAAGGAACATACAGCACAGTTGGGGCAAGTCATGTTGGGATCTACGTAGGCAATGGCATGATGCTTCACTGTGGATCACCGATTCAGTATTCAAATATCAATTCAACATACTGGCAGCAGCATTTCTACTGCTTTGGGAGAATTAACTAGGAGGACATATGAGTAAAAAACTAGAAAGAATCGAAATAGATTTGAATAAGGCTCGTTTCAAACGGACTGAATGGGATCAGAGAGTGAAAGATCTGGAACAGAAATTCACGGAGGAGCAGAATACGGAGATCCATGATGTTGTAAATGAATTCAATGTTACACCAGAACAATTACGCACATTGCTTCAGAACATGAAGGGGAGAATGCCAAGTGTTCATATCTCTGCAGAAAAACAGGGGGTTAAGAAAGAAGATGAAGAATAGATTATTAGCAATGTTCTTGGCAATAATCATTGGCATGGGCATGTTTTCTACAACAGCATATGCAATGACAGATGGATCAGATACCCCGACAGAGACTGCTTCACCGGAAACAACAGCTACTGCAGAACAATCTGCAGCAGCACTGACACCGGATGGAAATTTGGAATTGGTTGATGATACAGCCGCCTCTTCAAGCAAACAGTTCATCACGGTTGTAACAAAGAGTGGAAATTATTTCTATATCATTATTGATTACGATGATAAGGGAGATCAGACAGTGCATTTTTTAAATCAGGTTGATGAAGAAGATCTGCTTTCATTAATGGATGAGGATGATGCTCAGGCTATCCTAGATGCAGAGGCGGAAGCGGAAGCTCAAAAGAAAGCAGATGAAGAAGCGGAAGCATTGTCAGCAAAGGTAACACCAACACCTGAGGTGACTGAATTGAAAACTGATATGACATTTAATCTAGCAGTAGTTTTTATTGCTCTGGCTGTAGCTGTGGCAGGCATAGGCATATGGTTGGTGATCCGGAGTAAGAAGAAAAAGAAGGATCTTGATCAGCCGGATCCTGATGCAGACTATCAGGAAGAGGATTCAGATACCTATGAGTTACCTGAAGAAACTGATTCTGATGATGCAGATAGCAGTAATGTCTGATTCAATAGTAGATAAATGATTCGATATACGAAATGAAGCGTTGTATATTTGAATTATGAAGTTAAATTTGAATGACAATGACAAACGTATGCTTCATGATGCTGACATCGGTTTTGATGAACAGAATGATTATTCTCATGATAAAGCCGATGAGTTCAATGAAAGCATCTTTATAAAAGAAGCATACTTTGCCATGTTTGAACAGGATCATAGTATTACCGAAGAAAAGCATAAGGAATATAGCAAATTGGCCTATGATTATGCGGATTTAGCAGATAAAGTGCAGGCAACTATAGAACTGGCTGATAAGTATGAAGAAAGATACTCTCTGAAATATATCAAACAGTTTCAGATAAACTATATATCCAATATTGAAATATCCGGAAATATGAGGACGTGTATATCAATAGAGTATTCAGGCATAGATTTTTGGTTTAATGTTGAATACGCTAAACATGCTGTTATTGATGAAAGAATCTATGATGTGATTGGATATGGTATGGACGCACCGATTCTGATTATTAAAGAGATTGAAGATTCCGAATCTTTAGAAGGAAAATCAATCGTATTTATGTCAGATTAGCAGTGAGGAAGATATGTTATGAGTTATATAACCGTTTGTGAGTCTAGTACAGACGGTTTTTATTTGAAAAGGAAGGAATAAGAGATGGAAGATTTATCTGACAATTATGGAGCAAAAATAATTTCGACATCCGGGACTATTCGGGAGCGACTCATAGCAGTTGCCGATAATGAAGTGATTGTAGTCATACCGATCGGAGAGGAAACAGACTATGAATGAAGGATATATTCTAGAGCAAGTCGGAATCAGAATGGTCAAAGAACCGCCACTGTACAGCACAGAACCAATAAATACTCCAGAAGCGGCTGTTCGCATCATGGCAGAAACATTGAGAAAGTTTGATCGAGAAGTGCTATGTGTTGTAAATCTGCAAAATGATTTGAAACCAATTAACATGAATGTAGTATCGATTGGAACGCTTAATCAATCGCTTGCACATCCTAGGGAGATTTTGAAAAGCATTGTACTGTCCAATGCTGGATCAGTTATGCTGATGCATAATCATCCAAGCGGAGAACTGCAGCCCTCAAAAGAAGATATAGCACTTACTGATAGAATGCAGAAGATCTGCACTTTGCTCGGAGTTCCGATTCTGGATCACATTATCATTGGAAATTCAGATCGGTATTACTCC
>CALEMD010000327.1 GCA_937902945.1 uncultured Erysipelotrichaceae bacterium
GGAGTTCAGACGTGTGCTCTTCCGATCCTCTTGCGGCTTCTTCTTCAATGCCGCGGGAAACTGCGTCTTTCAGCAGACAGTCAATGATGTAATAGACATATGCCGGTGTGCTTCCGTGGACGGCAATGATGTCTTCCATTTGATTTTCTGGAATGGTACGGGTAACACCCATTGTATTGAACATCTGATAGACGAAATCATAATCATCCGCATGGCAGTTTGCGGACATGCAAAGAGCAGTCGCACCTTCGGCTATCTGCAGAGGAGTATTCGGCATAGCTCGGATAATAGGAGTCTGATTCAGTTTCTCCTGAAGATAATGAATGGAAACTCCAGTAACTATGGAGACAAGACAGTCAATCGGAGTATCTTTCAGAAGATCAAGTACCGCATCGCAGTCCTGCGGTCTGACAGCAAGCAGAACAATATGGGAGTTCAGTGCAGTTTCCTGTGAACTGTTCATAAATGCAAAGCTTTCTTTCTGACAGATTGAAGATACGTTCTTATCTTCGTCATAGACACAGATCTCGTATCGTTCAAGAAAGGAATCAAGAACTGCACCGCGGGCAATGGCATATCCCATTTTGCCGCAGCCGATCAGACCAAGCTTATATTTTTTTCTGTTCATAATGACCTCGCTTTTCGTATGACGCATAAATATTATGCCACATTTGAGAGAATCAGATGCAGGGAATTCCATAATAATATAGAATATAGCAGACAGGAGAACCTATGATACTAGTACAGTGCTGGATCGAGCATCCGGTTCGCAGTTTGGATCAGACTTTTACCTATCTGTATGATAGACCGCTGACAGCCGGTACAAGAGTACAGGTTTTTTTCAACAGACGCCTAAGTGTCGGTTTTGTTGAATCTGCGCAGGAAACAAATGAGACGAAAGAACAGATCGAAGAGCGTCTTGGCATGAAACTGCAGACAGTCCAATCCGTTCTTGATGAACAGAGTCTGATTACAGATGAGCTTCATGATCTTGCTATGTGGATGTCAAAGACCACGCTTTCAACAGTCATATCCTGCTTTCAGGCAATGCTGCCGGCAAAAGTCAAACCGCATACAGGGACGCAGAAGGCAGTAACTGAGAAATGGGTTTCCGTATCTGAGGCAGCAGTTGAGCTGACTCCTAAGCAGTTGGAAGCGTATGCATTTGTACGTGACAATCAGCCCATGCTGTACAGCCGTCTGAGAAGTGAATACCCAAATCAGGCTTCAATTCTGATCCGAAAAGGAGCTTTGGCAGAACAGGTGAAAGAAAGAACTGCTACGATAGCAGAAACAGCAGAACTGGTAAAACCGCTGCCGCTCACTGAAGACCAGCAGACTGTGAAAGATGAAATTGAGAGCAGTTCAGATTCCGTATTTCTGCTGCGAGGCGTTACAGGTGCCGGCAAGACAGAAGTCTATCTGCAGATTGCCAAGAATATTCTTGATCGCGGGAAACAGGTTCTGATACTGGTACCTGAAATCAGTCTTACACCGCAGATGATTGAAAGAGTAAGCTCACGTTTTGGCAATGATCTGGCAATATATCACTCGGCCCTGAATGCACAGGAAAAGTATGAACAGTATCGCATGGTTATGACAGGAAAAGCTAGGGTTGTTGTAGGAACCCGCAGTGCTGTTTTCCTGCCGTTTACAGACCTTGGCCTAATCGTCATGGATGAGGAACAGGATTCTTCATACAAACAGGAAAATCAGCCGGCCTATCATTGCCGTGATATTGCCATCTGGCGCGGACAGTATCATCACTGCAAGGTGATATTGGGAAGTGCAACACCAAGTCTTGACAGCTATGCTAGAGCTTTGAAGACTGTGTATCATCTTGTATCTCTTAGCAAAAGAATCAATCTGACTCTGCCGGATACGGTTATTGTGCCGATGAAGCAGTGCATGAAGCAGGGACAGTCCTATATTCTCAGTGACACGCTGATTCAGAAGATGGAAGAGAGACTTAAGAAGAAGGAACAGTGTATTCTGCTTCTGAACAGACGAGGCTACCATGCAGTTATGCGATGCCGGTCTTGTCAGACTCCGGTTATATGTCCGCACTGTGATCTTGCTATGAGCTATCATCGTGACGAAAGAATTATGAAATGCCATGCATGCGGATATCAGATGAAGCTGCCCGCTGTATGTCCATCCTGCGGTTCAAGAGAAGGATATTCTGCATTTGGATATGGAACACAGAAGCTTGAACAGATTCTCCAGGAAAAATTTCCTGAAGCAAGACTGCTTAGAATGGATGCAGATACAACCTCTGTTAAAAACGGACATGCATCAATTCTTGATGCATTCTCAAGACATGAGGCCGATATACTGCTTGGAACACAGATGATTGCTAAAGGACTTGACTATCCGAATGTGACGCTGGTAGGTATACTGAATGGTGATGAAGGTCTGAATCGAACGGATTTCCGCAGCTGTGAGACAACATTTGATCTGCTGATGCAGGCCGCAGGCCGCAGCGGGCGTTCAAATGTCAGCGGTGAAGTGGTATTCCAGGTTTTTGATCCGGATCACTATGCTGTGCAATGCGCTGCTGCACAGGATTATGAATTGTTCTTCAAGTATGAAATGCAATTCAGACATGCAGGACAGTATCCGCCTTATACATATCTGATCAGTCTGACAGCAGTGAATGCTGTGCAGAGCAGAGCAGAAAAGACTGCTCTGTGGCTGAAGCAGAATCTGAATGGCAGCTATAAAACAATTGGGGTGATCTCACTGCTGAAAATACAGGATCGATACAGATATCGAATCATTCTCAAAGGAAGAGATCTTGAGCAGATGCGCAATGATGTCAGACAGGCACTTGAGCAGAAAGAATGTCCTGATGTCAGCAGTATTAGAATTGATGTAAATCCAACAGAAATGGACTAGGAGAATTGACTATATGGAAACAGTCAGTGTTAGAAAAAATGCTTTGAATATATTAAATAGAATTGTCTATCAGCATGGCTATGCCAGTCTGATACTGCGCAGCACGCAGACAAATTATGATGAGCGTGATCAGGCTCTTCTAAGCGAGATTGTTTATGGCACGATGCGAAATCTGCAGTATCTTGAATATCAGTGGCAGCCTTTAGCTAAAAGACCGGTCCAGCATAGAACAGCTTTGCTGCTGGATATGAGTGTATACCAGCTGCTGTTTCTAGATCGTATTCCTTCTTATGCAGTGGTAGATGAAGCGGTTGATCTTGCTGAAGAAAGAGATAAGAAGTTTGTCAACGCAGTGCTGCGTTCTGTACAGCGACAGCCAGTAAGAGAAGCTGATAAAAAAGATATTCTTGAGAAGACCGCAATTATGACAAGCCATCCGCTCTGGCTGATG
>CALEMD010000328.1 GCA_937902945.1 uncultured Erysipelotrichaceae bacterium
GATGTCTCCTGGATCTGGGATGCACATTTTGAAAGACTGAATCTTGAGAATATTAAAACGATTGTCTGCAGCGGCAGAAGGGCTTATGATATGGCTCTTCGTCTGAAATATGAAGGAATGGAAGATAAGATCAAGGTGATTGAAACAAAGGAAGATGCAATCAGCTGGCTGGACCATGATCAGATGGAAAGCTATGTAATTGCCACCTATACAGCACTTCATCCTGTACGGGCAGTTTTGAGAAAGCAGGTGCATGCATGAAACAGCTGAGAATACTGTGGATGTATCATGATCTCATGGATCTGTACGGAGACAAGGGAAATCTTCAAGTACTGAAGATCAGAGCACAGAAGCGGGGCATTGACTGTCTTGTTGATACATGTACGCTGAATGAAAAGAAAGACATACCATCCTATGATCTGTTTTTTCTAGGAGGGGGTGCTGACCGTGAACAGGAGCTTATCTATAAGGATCTTCTGCATAGAAGAGATGCAATCCAGCAGGCAATGGATCAGAATACTGCATTTCTGCTGATCTGCGGCGGTTATCAGCTGTTTGGAAAGTCCTATAGAGACCAGGATGGCAGAGAAATACCTGGTCTGCATTTCTTTGATTATGAAACTGTAAGCAGTGATCGTCAGCATCGCTGCATCGGCAACATCGCTATAGAAGCATCTATGGATGGTCATGTGTTCAAGGCAGTTGGATTTGAAAACCATGGCGGGCAGACACAGAATGTAGCATCTGCCTTTGGCAAAGTGCTGAGCGGACATGGAAATACGTTTGATGGAGGCTATGAAGGATTCATAACGAATACGGTACTGGCCACTTATATGCATGGACCATTGCTTCCAAAGAATCCGATCATTGCCGATCTGATTATTCAGCGTGCACTGAATAAAAGATATGGAGCAGCCCAGCTTGAACCTTTGGATGATTTGCTTGAAAACAAAGCAAGAGAAATCATGCTTCAAAGACTGCATGCCGAATAAAAAGACTTCAGAATGATAAGTTTCATTCTGAAGTCTTTTTTACTTTCCTGTTACTTTTTTCAGTACTTCATCAAGATCCTGTTTCTTGCTTCTGCCAGTACCCTTAATGATGATTTCATCATCAGCACCATAGCGGGGAATGATGTGGAAGTGCAGGTGATCAACCGACTGTCCTGCCGCTGCACCGGTATTGCAGATGATATTGCAGCCGGCCGCCCCTGTGTTTTTCAGGATCTGTTTTGCCAGCATCTGAACTGCGTGCATGCAGGCCTGAACAGTTTCTTCGTCTGCCTCGAGCAGGTTGGCAGTATGTTTCTTAGGCATGACAATAGTATGGCCATAGGTAATCTGTGAGATGTCAAGGATAGCCAATACCTTATCATCTTCATAGACAATACTTGCAGGAATCTTATGATCAATTATATCGCAGAATATGCACATGATATGAATACCTCCTTTGATATTATAAAAGAAAAGCACGCATTTTGCTGCATGCTTTTCTCAAAATATTACGGTCAGTTTGCTGTATCTACAGGAGTCTGAACAAGATAACTGGAATAATCACTGCTGTTGCCGATACTGTTGTACAGATTGATATCGTATACATGGAAGCTGTATTTCTTGAAGAAATATGTATTAGCATCAGATGAAGTAGTATCATAGGAAGCAATTTCGGTAATGATATCATCTTTAAGAGCTTCAGTATCATTGCTGTCAAGACGGATTACATAGAAGGAACCGTCATCGCCAGCAACTGTCTTCCATCCTTCTTCTGCTGTACTTGCACGAAGTGCAGACCATACAGCTGAATCAAGACTGCTCTGAGTTGAATAGATCTTGGAAGAAGCATCACTGGAAGAACCATATGCTTCAGCGGCAGCAGCTGCATCCGAAGTGCCATCCTTCAATACCGATAGGGCACTGTTGGCATTTTCTTCACTGTCGAAGGCAATAACTGATCCTTTCACAGGCATGTATTTTGAAACAAGTTCATCATAATTCTGTTCTACATACTTCTTTGGCAGTTCTTCAGCTTGAAGGGAAGGCAGAATGCTTTTATTCATGTAATCCTCTTCGCTCAATCCTGACGATTCAAGATAGGTGCTGAATGTATCGCCATACAGTGTCTTATAGTAGCTGAGCATCGAATCTGCCTGCGTCTTCATATCATCGGTGATTTCAACTTCGGCATTGACAATTGTTTTTGTAGCATCCTTTACAGCCTGTGAGGCACCATTGGATGACATCATGATATTGTAAACATCACCTTTGGTAATGCTCTTGCCATTGACAGTGATCAAAGCAGATGATGAATCCTTCAGCTTTGCTGTTGCATTGGTGCAGCCGGTCAATACAGTGAGAACCAGAGCTGCTTTGAGAATACGGTTTATTTTCTTCATTGTCTGTTTCCTCCTCAGTTTCCTGCTGCTGCACTTGCTTCAGCAGATGCAGATGCACTTGGTTCAGCAGTTGCTTCGGTTTCAGCAGAGTCACTGCCATCTGTGATTCCCATATATGTTTTCAAAGTGGTTTCAAGTTCATCATTGCCGTTGAAATCGATGCCGAGTTCAACTGCCTTCTGCCAGAGAGCTGTATTCAGAATTCCACTGTCATAGTTGTTGACTAGGTTTTCATATGGATCGGTATCAGCATCTGCATATTCAGCTTCCAATGATTCCTGTGAAGCTGCAGTGCATGTAATCTTGAAATAGCCGAAGGATGAGGAGTAAACCCAATCACTCACTTCTCCTTCTTTCAGATTAAGTGCTGTTTCGAGAAATGAAGCATCAATATTGCTGGCATTCTTGTCAATAACGCCAAGCTTGCCGCCATTTGTCGAAGTGGAAGTATCTTCAGAATATGAAGCAGCCGCATCCGCAAAGGATGTGCCTGATGCAAGAGCATCATCTACAGCCTTCATTCTGCTCTGTTCATCAGCAGTTGGAGTATTTTCTGTTTCTGCAGTTGTTGTTGTGGTATCCGTTTCTTCCGGTTTAATCAGAATATAGCTGACGGATCTGATCTGCAGGTCATCAAAGTGCGCTTTTGCATAATCACCGCTTACCGCAAGCATTTTCTTATACTGAATCAGATAATCTTTCAGGTCATTGTAATCTGTATAGCCAAGAGACGACAGATCACTGGAGAGCTCGGTAAGATAGGTTGTTCCATAATTGGATGAATAGGTAGATAGGATTGTTTCTGACTGTGTATCAGCATATTCAGTCATAGCATCTGTAGTGTCCATTGCCTGATTTGCCACCAATTTAATAAACTGATAGTAGACTGCTGAAATGCCGTTGTCAGTGTACATTGAATCATAGAACTGAGAAGCAGTTACATCCTCATCATTCACGGAATAGACAACATCCTCGCCATTGGATGATTTTCCTTGCAGTTTGCCTTTGTTGGTATCCCAAATGTAGAAGACACTGGCACCTGCAAACAGAACAATGAGCAGGCACATAAACCAGTTCGTTTTAATAAAATTTAGAAACTTAGCCATAATTTCCTCCTTAAAAATCGCTTTCTCATTATATTCTATCCTTATAGCATTTGCAATTTACAACGGGCTCTGCTGTCTGAATTTACTGTGAACACTTCGAAATCGGCAAAGAGTGTCTTGAGCATGTTCAATAGATTCTTATGCTATAATGCTCCTGTTACTGAAGAAAGGAATGGTTTCAATGAAGACTTTACAGATAAAAGACCTCCACGTAGCAGTGGAAGGAAAAGAAATACTGAAGGGCGTCAATTTAGATATAAACAGCAATGAAGTACACGCATTAATGGGTCCTAATGGCAATGGCAAATCAACTTTGCTTGCGGCTGTTATGGGACATCCAAAATACAGTATCACCAGCGGAAGCATTCTGATGGATGGTCAGGATCTTCTGAAACTGAGTGTGGATGAGCGCAGTCGAGCAGGAATATTCCTGGCAATGCAGTATCCGCAGGAGATACCTGGAGTTACAAACAGTGATTTCCTCAGGGCAGCAATGAATGCACGCAGAGAAACGCC
>CALEMD010000329.1 GCA_937902945.1 uncultured Erysipelotrichaceae bacterium
TGGAGTTCAGACGTGTGCTCTTCCGATCTACTGTCAATGCCTGATCCGTTTGCCGCAATGGCATCCGCAAACATGATGTCATATGCAGGTGTGCCTACATGATCTGTTTCTTTAGAAGTATTGACTGCTATATCTGTGATTGCTGATTTGCTGAAGGTTACATCCAGTGTTAACGGTCCATTATATCCTTCGGCAGTACCGGTATAAGTACCTTCTGTATATGTCAGTTCTGCATTGTTAGCATCTTTGCCGCTTGCTGATTCTAAGGCTTTTGCCAATGCCTCTTTTACTGCTGTGGAAGTTACTGTAGCTCCTGATACACCATCGATTTCAGCACTTTGAGCTTTTGTGATCTGTGATGTCAGTTCTTCTAAAGCAGCTCCGCCAACGGATGGTGTTTCATCTGCTCCTTCGATCTGAACATCGGTGATTTTGCTTGTGTCTGTGGTAATAGTTACTTTTACTTTGCCGCCGAATCCATCAGCTTCGCCAGTATATGTTCCCGCTGTGTAAATGGCCGCTGTCTTTGATTGGCAGCCGAATAAAGAGACAGCCATCAGACTGGATACTAAAACTTTCAATCCTTTTTTCATCTTTCCCTCCAAACATTTGTACTATCTTTCACAAATGGTATATTTAGTATAAACTCTGTATTGAATACAGGGTCAATAGGACAGGAGAGAATTCTATGCACATAAATGAACTGTCAAAAATCAGCGGCATTCATGTTGAAACAATACGTTCCTACCGCATGAAAGGATTATTGCATCCGGCAAAGCTGGATAACGGCTATTATGATTACTCACTGAGTGATTATGTTGATTTGACATATATCAGAAAGCTTAGAAACTTTTCTCTGTCGATTGATGATATTGAAGGTACTTTTAATTCTTCCATTGAAAATCAAATTGAAGTATTGAATCATAAAGAAAACAGCATAAAGGAACAGATAGAGGATCTTTATGATCAGCTGAAATATATCGAATTTGAAAAGCAGCATATTGATGAAAGCCAGACTTCTAAAGATTCAGAAGTTATCAAAGCACAATCCATTGATGACAAGATAGATTTTTATGATTTAAGTATCATTAACGAAATTGAAGATCTGCCGCAGATCACTAAATTCTACCGCAAATCAACACCTACTATTTTAATTGATAAAGATTTGTTAAATGGTGAATGCAGGGATATGATAATTCCTTTGAAGATCGGTGTTGGTTCATATCGGTATATCTTTGAACAGAATCATATGAATATACCGACTGCGAATAATACTGTTCCAAATGGCATATACCTTTCACAAGTTTTAGTCTTAGATAATCTAGAGAAAATCAGCTTATTGAAATTGAAACCGCTTATGGATTATGCCAAAGCGAGCAATACTCCTTTTGTAAGCAATACCACAGCCTATCTGATATCTATCAAGAATATGAATAACAGGCCTCTTTATTACTTCCGCATCAGAGCCTGCATTGAAACGAACAATATAAAAACAGGACGTATGTCCTGTTTAGGCAATGACTGCAATCATTAATGTTCTATCTTATATGCAAATCGTTCATAGGCAGGGTTTGGAATGTCATTGATGGTAATACTGACACCTGTCAAAGGATGGATATAGGTGAGCTGATCTGCCCACAGACCCATTTCTTCAAAGCCTGTATTTGGGGTTCCATAGAGCGGGTCATTGACAATAGGAAAGCCGGCATTGGAAAGATGCACACGGATCTGATGGGTGCGTCCGGTCAACAGATTGCAGCTGAATAGCAGCAGCGGTCCGCTTTTAGCAACACACACAGCACGTGTGCATGCCTGTTTTCCAGTTGCGGATATGCGATACTTGCCATTAACGTGACGATCCTTGCCGATGGCCTGATTGAATGTGAACAACTGACGCAGCTTGCATGTACCGGTTGTGACTGCAAGATAATGCTGTTCGATTTTCTTCTGTTCCATCTGGCTGTCAAGCCAAGGCTGGAAGAAGGGGATCTTGCTGAAAAGGACAAGACCGGCAGTGGCTTCATCAAGCCTGTGCAGATAGCGCACTGGTGTATGAATGCCATGGTTTGCCTGCCAGGCTGCTGCCTGGGCTGCAAGACATTTTTTGTCTTCCGGTTCACCATAGATGATGCAGCCGGGATTCTTATGCACAGCATAGACAAAGTCATCTTCATAGACCACTTTACATTCCTTGTTTGCTTCTGGGAAACCGGGCTCTGCTGGATGATTCGGTATCATCAGCTGATCATGTGCTTTGAGTTCAGTGCTGAAATCAGTTATATGCTTATGATTGAGAGTGAAAGAAGAATCCTGTTTCAATAGATACCGATTCTTTGATGACTGCAGGAATCGATCCATGAATGCATCGATTGTAAGAGGCAGATCCTTTTCATCAAAGATAAGAAGGAATCTTCCCGGTTTATTCTGAAATCGCATGGCTGTCTCCTTTTTTCTTTGAAGCATTTCTAGTCAGAACAATCAGTGATTCTACATGAGGTGTTTCTGGAAACAGATCAAATGGAATGATGGTTCTGACGGTAAAGGTACTCTGCAGCTCATTGATATTGCGGGCGGCAGTAGAAGGGTTGCAGGAGATATAGACAATTCTTGAAATACTGCTGTTCAGTATCAGTGATATCATCTGCGGATCCATGCCGCTGCGCGGCGGATCGGCAAGCAGTGTATCAACATTCTCTTCCTTCAGTATCTTGGAAAGTCCTTCAGCCGCATCTGCACAGATGAAGTCAACATGGTCTTCAACGTGATTCAATACAGCATTTGCCTTGGCATTGACGATTGCTTCCGGTACAGATTCAATGCCGATGATCTTCTTTGCTTTAGCTGCTGCCATGATGCTCATGGCACCTACTCCGCAGTATGCTTCAACCATTGTATTGCAGGGATCAATCTTATCAATTGCCATCTTATAAAGAGATGCTGCCATCGCATCATTCATCTGAAAGAATGACTGGCAGGACAGCTGCAGCTGAATGCCATTGACAGAGGCTATGATATGCCCATCTCCGGCAAGCACTTCTGCAGTTCTGCCAAAGATATCACGGCTTCTGCGATTGCCATTGACAGAGTATGCAACCGTCTTTACACCTTCAATTGCCGCAAGACGCTGAACGAGTTCTGCATCCGGTTTTGTTCTTCCTGTAATCAATGCAATCTGATACTGATCATTGAGTCCTCTGACATAGAGATAGCGAAGGCCGTCACTATGCTTGATATCAAAAGCAGTCATGCTGGAGGTACTGATGATATCCAGTGCCTGTCTGCGTACTTCTTCAAGCTTTGTCTGATGGATCATACATGTATCAATCGGTACAAACTGATTGCTGCCGGAACGGTACATGCCGCTGACCATGCGGCCTTTGATTCTCTGCACCGGCATCTTGCAGCTGTTGCGGTAATGGAAATTGTTATGATCTGTTTTTATATCACGTATCAAAGAAGGATTGACATGTGCATATTTGCGCATGGCTTCAGTAAGCAGCTGTTTCTTGAATGAAAGCTGTGCGGCATGCGATACATGCATAAAGGCACATCCTGAACATTCTTTCTGATATCTGCATTCAGGAGTGACACGCACTGAAGAAACGGAAGTGATCTTTACCAGTTCTGCTCTTTCAAAGCGCTCCTGTGTTTCTGTGATTCTGATAAGTGCTGTTTCATTTGGCAAAACACCTGCACAGAAGACAGGCTTGCGATCATGATAGCCGATTCCTTCGCCATTGATTCCTATTTTTACAAATTGAATTTCAAGTGTTTCCATGTTTTCCTCATTTCAGAAATGCCAGATTCGTGTCCTGGCAGAAGTTATCCAGGCTGTATATAAAGTATATGTCGGTATTGTCTTGATCAGTGATCAGATCGCTGACAGCGTTATGGTAGTAGCGCAGATCAATGACTTCTATATCACTGTATTCTTCTGCCAGGTATGGAATCAGAATATGGGCATAGGAGTCTTTGATAATGATGGCTTTTTTCTGCGTATCCGCATCTGTAGTGATATGCACACTGGCATGATTGCCATCGAGATAGTAAGGGTATTTGTCCTTTTCGTCCAGTCTTTTCGTACTGTACAGAGTATCTGCTTCAGTGCCATCATCATATTCTACCTGTACTGAAACCGGATCTTTGGCAGTGATTGTATAGATGCTGTCTGCTTTTGTCCAGAAGGCACCGGATTTTGAATACATGGTACCTGAGAAGGAATCAGAGGCTGTCTCATAGCTGAATTCTTCAGCTTCTGTATGCAGCACTGCATCACAGATTGCCTTATATCCAATATATGCACCTTTTTCATTCCAGTGATGGTCTGTTTTAAAGTAGGCATCATCAGCATTTTTTAAGTCATCACTCAGATCAATGAAGTTCTGATTGCCAAGCTGTGCACTGATCTCTTTGATCAGTGCTTCCTGGTCAACGTTATAGGCACCATATGGAAGGGTATCACTTTCTCCATATGCGGCGGTAGGCACAAGCATGATATTGACACTGCTTCCAATAGAATCTGCAAATGCTTCAATAGAAGCTGCATTGCCGGCAGGAATCTTTGGATTATAGCTGAAGAACTGAGAGATGAGTCTGTCGTCATCCGCAAAGTATACGGAATTGTTTTCAATTGCCCCTGATGCTTTGCGGGTGGCTGCCTTCGTTTCAATCCACTTGTCTCTGCCAATGAAGTGATCACTGAACCACTTCTCAAAATCCGTATCAAACTCACCGGAGAATACATGCTTAACAGATACTTCCGGTTCCTTAGCAAGATAGCGGTTTTCATTGGCAGAATAATCACTCTTTGGATACAGTGCATTGGCAATGGAAAAACCCCCGATGAATATCAGGAATATGCCGATCGTCAGTTTTTTATCCAGGTCTTTTGCCATATGTTCTCTTCTTAGAAACGGAAATACAGAAATGGGTTATAGGAAGCATCCACTGTGAATGCTGTACAGATGATCAATGCCGCAAGGATCAATAGCGGATAGAGATAGGTACGTCTGTCCTTAGACATGAAGGCATTGAATGCCTTAGTAAAGGAAGGCGTGCAGGCTATGATGCAGACAATCATAAGAAAGAAGTTATTGCGCAGGTAATAGACAGTCAGACTGTCTATTAAGCCTGCAGATCCAAACAGAAAGCCGATATAGGAAATGGCTTTGGAAAGATCAGTGAAGGCGAAGAATACCCAAGCAATCAGAATGATGAACAGGGTATACAGATGACGGATAAAGG
>CALEMD010000330.1 GCA_937902945.1 uncultured Erysipelotrichaceae bacterium
CCCGAAAGGAACTTCAGCTGTTTGAACAGATCGCTCCTGAGAATGGAAACATTGAGGAACTGTTTACAGATAAGACACAGTCTGGACAGGAGACGGAAACAGGCGGTCAAAGCGGAACCGGTGAGGGATATGCCACCGACAACTATCAGGAAAAAGGTAACGCAGATGATACTGTTCCTGAGGCAACAAGTGAAGCAGAACCAGCTGAATGATTGAAAATGCGAATTGGAGAATCATATTGTCTTAACAATCCAGCTAAAAAACGGTAGAATAAAGTAAGTTAATACGCAAGAGAGGAAAAAACCCATGCTCAAAAAATTGCAGAATCTTTTATTTGAAGATGAAGAAGTCATTGAAGAACAGGATACTGATGATATCGAAGAAGAGGTAAAACCAAAACCGAAACGTCAGGCACATAAGGTACATAGAGAAGAAGCTGAGGAACAGCCTGTTCCAGCAGAAAAAACTGAAAGGGCTGAGATGCAGAGAATTGATGTCACACAGCCGATCTTAGTTCAGCCGACAGTCAAGAAGAGTCCAGTCAGTGAGTCTGTTTTCAAAGAGCCTTCTATACAGAGAGCTGAACCTCGCCCAATTGTAAAAGAACCAATCAGCAGTGAGCCTGTAATTGGCGATAGAAGTCATTCTGAACCTGCTCAGGAGATTAAGAAACCATCTCTTGGCATCAATATCGATGAGGTAGCAGGAACTGTTAAAACGGAAAAGCATATCAGTACACCGGCAGCAAAATCCGCACCTAGAAAAGAACCTGTTTCAGCGTCGGATTATGAATTCAGACCGGTTATCAGTCCTATTTTTGGAATTGATGAAAAGGATATGTCTGCTGTCCAGACAACAAGCAAAATATCTGAAAACAGGTCAAAGAAGGAGGGGACTGAAAGCAATGTCAAGCCGGTAATCTCTCCAATTTATGGTGCTAACAAAGAATCAGCTCCGTCAGCCATCCAAAATACAGTTGAAAAGAGCAATGAAATGGCAAAGATGATTCCGGATGCAGGAACAGCTGCAGCGGAAGAAGATGTGCCGGCATTTTCACTGGATGATATTCTGAAAGTCCGTGATGAGGAATTTGCTCAGGAAACGAAAGATAATAAACAGACAGATACCAGTCTGGATGCTCTGTTCAATGATATGGATGAAAACAGTGATGATTCTACAGTTGTTATAAACAACAGGAACCTCAGCCTTTTTGATGGTACTGATGGAGATAATGACAAGAAATAGTATGTATTACTTCATAGGAATAAAAGGAACTGGAATGGCTTCGCTGGCCTGCATGCTTAAAGATCTTGGCAATGAAGTATCTGGCAGCGATCTGGATAAGCATTTCTTTACTGAAGATGTGCTTCGGCAGAGGTCTATTCCAATTCTTTCTTTTGATCCGGCTAACATTCATGATGGCATGAATGTTATTATCGGAAATGCTTTTCTTGAGGATTTTCCTGAGGTAATTGCCGCTAGGAACAATCCTACATGCATCTGTCATAGATATCATGAGTTTGTTGGTGAATTTCTAAGTCCCTATCATACAATTGCAGTTGCAGGAAGTCATGGAAAAACGACTACAACGGGCATGGCCGCAAGCATGCTGCAGGAAGTAGGAGAAACGGGATATCTGATCGGAGACGGCACTGGACATATAACAAAGACTTCAAAGTACTTCTGTCTTGAAGCAGATGAATTCAGAAGACATTTTCTTGCATATCATCCTGATTATGCAATTATTACAAATGTAGATATTGATCATGTTGATTATTTCCGCGATGAAGCTGATTATCGCAGTGCATATGAGCAGTTTTCATGCAATGTAAAGAAAGCCTTGATTATTTTTGGCGAAGACAGTCAGGCTCGTATGCTGAAATTAAGCTGCCCGCATTACTGGTACGGACTTGAAGAGAGTGATGATATTCAAGCTGTCAATGTTCAGGAAAATAAGGATGGAATGCAGTTTGATGTGCTGTTTGAAAAGAAATACTTTGCACATTTCAATCTGCCGTTTGTTGGGCACCATCTGCTGCTGAATTCGCTCGCTGTCATAGGCATAGGAATTCTAGAGAACGCATCGGCCGATTCAATTGAAAAGGGTCTCAGCAGTTTTCATGGTACAAAACGCAGATTTGCTGTTGAACAGAAGGGCGAAAACATATTTGTAGATGATTACGCACATCATCCTACTGAGGTAGGCGTTACCATAGATACAGCTCGCCTTCGATTCCCTGAGCGCAAACTGGTTGCAGTATTCAAACCGCACCGTGCCTCTAGAGTAAGATATTTTGCAGATGATTTTGCGAAACGGCTTAAGCAGATAAAGTCTATCTGTGTGATTTCACCAGCATTGATGATAAGCAGGACGGAACAGATATTGATATTACATACCTGCAGAAACGAATACCTGGATCTGCTGTTCTGCCTGAGAATGAGACAGGAGCAAAGATGCTTGCTGAAGAAAAACCGGCTGTATTTCTATTCATGTCCAGCAAGGATATTTATGGTTTGGCTGAACTTGTAAAGCGCTATCAAAAATCTTGAAAATATTTTCATAATAATTTATACTGAATTTGCGAGGTGATTGAATATGGATGCTTTATTGCTTGCGCTTCAGAATGTATGCTCACAGCTCCTTCCTATTGTGGGCGCATTGGCTTTGGTGTTTCTTTGCATACTGCTAAAAAAGGTATGGAAGCTGATTGATCAGATAACAGTTACAGTTAAAAGCCTTGATCCTACAATCAAACTTGTTGATCAGTCGATAGAAAAAGTACAGGCACCGCTTGATACTGTCATTAAAGTCAGCCATACTGTTGATCAAGTTCATGACAAGACTGTAGATTCGGTCAATAAGGCCGCGCAATTTGTCAATGAGAATATCGATCATCTGAAGGATGCTATGAAGTCAAAGGATAATCCTAATCATTTTGAAACTATTGTACCTGATGTTGAACCTGCTGCAGCAAATGAAAAGCCTGCTGAGACGCAGACAGTAAAGGAGAATATACAGAAATGAGTGAAGAGAAAAAGGATTCAGCTGAAAACACAGAAGTAAAACAGGAAACTGCCGAAAAGACAGAAACAGACAATAAAAAGGAACCAATTGAATCAATCGAAAAGACTGTAGAAGATTTAAAGCGCAAGATTGAAGAAATCAGTGCGGATAATGACGATGATGATGAACCAGAACTGAATATTCCTGAATTTAAGGCAAAGACAGAAAAGAAAGAAAAAATTGCCGAAATTAAAGATACAGCAATTAAGACTGTGAATGACTCAATTGATGAAATCAAGAAAAAATCTGAACAGTTCGCAAACAGCAAAGAAGTGCAGAATACAATTGCATTTCTGAAGCAGAATGCAGTGAAAGCGGTTGATGCAGCTAAAGCGAAAATTTCGGAAATCAAAAATGATCCGAATCTGCAGAAGAATTTTGATGATGCAAGCAAGAAGACAACTGAAACTATCAAGAAGGCTTCTGATGCTACAATTCAGAAATGCAAGGACGCAGGTGATGCAACTATGAAATATGTAAACAGCAAACTTGATGAACCTGGCAATGAAGATCTGAAGAAGAAACTGTCAGATGCTGGTGAAAAACTTAGTGAAGGAACAGCGGCTGCGAAGAAGTCAATTGATGAATTCATGGCAAAACCGGAAGTACAGGAACGTCTTGATAAAGCGAAAGATACAACAATTGATCTAGCTGAAAAAGGGACAAAGGCACTGAAGGATTGGCTGCGACCTGATAATAAGGATGAAGATAAGTAATAATTCCAATTAACTGAAAGGAGTCGTGGAATGAAGCGAGTAACAATTTATGATGTTGCTAAAGATGCAGGAGTTTCTCTAGCAACTGTATCCCGTGTTATCAATGGCAGTGATGTTGTAAAGACACCTACAAAGGAAAGGGTACAGGCATCAATAGAAAAACTTGGCTATAAGCCAAACGCAATAGCACAGGGATTGGCACTGCAGAAAACTACAACGATTGCACTCGTCATTCCAGAAGCCAGTTTTACCTATACAGGACAGATCATCAATGGTCTTATAGATGTTGCCAAAATATACAATTACAACATTATGCTGCATACGATTACGGAAGGCATTACAAGTATCAAAGATGTTATTGAGGATATCATCAAATCCAGAGTTGATGGAGTGATAATCTATAATAACAAACTGGATATGAGTGAAATGGCTGAGCTATCTAATTTCAGCATTCCTATTGTCGTAATTGGAAATAAAGTGAAGGGTGAAAATGTATCCTGTGTCTATGTAAATATTGAAAAAGCACTGAAAGAGCTTGCTTTGAAGTATCTTGAAGAAGGCAAGACTAAAATTGCTATTCTCGAAGATAGAAAGAATCACTATTCCTGTGAGCAGATGGTAAAAGGTGTTAAAGCAGCATTTGCCAGCAAAGGTCTTAAGTTTGATTCCTATCTGAAGATTCCTGATACAGATCGTACATCTTATGCATTCTTGAGCAAATGGCTTAAGGATCATAAATATGACCTGATGATTGGAAACAGAGACTCACAGGCTATGGCAATACTGAATGCTGCTCGTGAGAATAACATTAAGGTTCCTGAGAATATGGAAGTTGTATGCATCATTGATACGAAGTACAATTCAATGGTTCGCCCTCAGCTGTCCAGCTTCTCAATACCTTCATACGATCTTGGTGCAGTATCGATGAGAGTTATGACTAAGATGCTGAAAAATGAACCTGATGGAGATCATGAAATAGAATTGAGCTATCTGTTTACACCGCGTCAGTCAACGAAAAATTGACTTTGGCACTGAATGATTTATAATTTCTTTGCGTAGATTGGAAATAGTAGCTGCTGTAGGCAACCAGAGAGATCCTGGATGGTGAAAAGGATCAGCTGAAAACAGTGAATACACCCATGAGCATTCTGCAATACAGAACGATACTCTTGCGTTAAAAGAGATGAGTGCACAGAATGATGTGAACTAAGGTGGTACCGCGTGAAAGCGTCCTTAGATTTGGACGCTTTTTTTATTACTCAGGAGGAAAGAGAAATGGATTTTTTTGAAGAATTGCAATGGCGTGGACTTGTAAAAGATGTAACAGATGCAGAAGGCATTCAGGAGAGATTCAAAAAACCTGTAACCTGCTACTGCGGAATCGATCCGACTGCAGATTCACTGCATATTGGACATCTGCAGCAGGTACTGCTTCTCAGAAGGTATCAGATGGCAGGCCACAGGGTTATAGCTGTATGCGGAGGAGCAACCGGCATGATCGGGGATCCGCGTCCTACTACTGAACGGAAGCTTCTGACACTAGAACAGGTGGCTGAAAATGTCAGATGCATAAAAAAACAGGTTGAACATTTTGTTGATTTCAGTGATCCTGAAAAGGGTCTTATGGTCAATAACCATGACTGGTTTGGAAATATGTCTATATTGGAATTTCTCAGAGACTATGGCAAATACTTTAATATTGCCAATATGATAAGCAAAGAGACAATTTCAAAAAGACTGGAGTCAGGCATATCATTTACTGAATTTACATATACAATCATGCAGGCGATCGATTGGCTGCATCTGTACAGAACATATAACTGCGAAGTACAGTTCGGCGGCAGCGACCAGTGGGGCAATTTAGTTTCCGGTTCTGACTTGATCCGCAAAGTCTGCGGTGAACAGGCAAAAGTATACGGTATTACTTCTCCATTGATTACAAAGAGTGACGGCAGCAAGTTTGGCAAGAGTGAAGGCGGAAATATCTGGCTTGATCCTGAACGGACATCGGCTTATGAATTCTATCAGTTCTGGGTCAATACGGCCGACAGCGATATTATTTCTCTGCTGAAGAGACTCTCCATGAGAAGTCCGGAAGAAATAATGGATTTGGAAAAGAGTCTGCAGGCGGAACCGGAAAAGAGACTTGCGCAGATTGCACTTGCGGAAGAACTGACAGAACTTGTCCACGGACATGAAGGTGTTCTTAGAGCACAGAAGATCACTGATACGCTGTTTCATGGGTCCATTAAGGATCTGAGTGTTGAAGAAATCAAAGAAGGTCTTAAGGATGCAAAGAAGAGTCAGATCGAGGATGGCATGATTCTTACTGATGTACTGCTTGCTGCAGGCATTGCACCAAGCAAACGAGAAGCAAGACAGCTGATACAGAATGGATCTATACAGATCAATGGTGATAAAGTAACGGAAGCTGATTTTGCACTCCAAAAGAAGGATGCTTTGAATCAGGAAATCAGCATTATCAAAAAAGGAAAGAAAAACTATTTCGTACTGACATTCTGAAATTAGAAAGTGTCATCAGAATACTGCTCCATATGAGGACGTTCTGATGACGCTTTTTCTTTGGCAATGGAAGGAGTATGGTATAATGCGTAAGAGGTTAAATTATGCGAAAAATGACTGGTATACTCCTATGTACTGCATTGCTTTGCACTGGCTGTTCATCTGCGAACAGCAGTAAGAAAAACAGCGCTAAGCTTACAGCATATGCGGGTTATTATAAGGCAATAGAAGATAACACAAAGTGGTCGGTTTCATCGAAGTATTATACCCTCAGCGCCGAGATGAGTGTGCTTCCTGATGGTACATACAGATACTATATAGTAGCTGACGAAGCACAGATTGCTATGTATGACATTGTCATCATGGCTGTGCAGGATCATATCGAATACGAACAAAGCACAGTGATGATGCCAACCATGGGCATTTTTGATACAGCTGATTATTCAATGATTCCATACCAAGTTGATAAGGAAAATGGATTTGTTGAAGGAATGGTAATAAGCGGTGAGTGCAGTCAGCCAGATGTTGTTCTGAATATTCTTGTTGAATGGCATGACAGCACTAATGAGAATACATACAGAGAATTTTTTGCTGTTGAATTGACACCGGAAGGATTCACTGCGGCAGCAGAAGCGCAGACAGGGGCAGCAGAATAGAATGAGCGAGCAGAAGCAAAGTTCTCGGCAGACGTTTCTTGCCGGGGCTCTGACAGGATCAGCAGGTGTTTTCCTATCCAAGGCAATTGGATTATTTTATGTTGTACCTTTCACTGCTATTGCCGGTGAAGAAAACATGGCTTTCTATTCGGCGGCATTTACATATTATGATATTCTTCTGCAGATCTGTTCGGCAGGTCTGCCTTTTGCTGTGGCAGCAATTGTGGCTAAATATGCAAACAGGAATGATTATAAAACTGTACTGCTTGTAAGAAAACTCTCTGCTAGCATATTGACAGTATCTGGACTGATCATGGCTGTATTGTTCGCCGCCAGTTCTGGATGGCTTTCTAAGATTGTCTTAGGAACATCTGCAACGGCTCAGGATCTTGCAACCATGCGTACGACATTTATTATTCTTTCCCTTGCTTTATTCCTAGTACCGATCCTGTATTCATACCGAGGGTTCTACCAGGGATTCAAAGAGATGAAAGCGTACGCATTTTCGCAGGTGCTTGAACAGGTTTTCAGGGTTGCCTGCCTGCTGGGGATTGGTTGGGTACTTGTCTATGTACTGCAGCTTGATAAAATTACTGCTATTTATGCAGCTGTTCTTTCTACATCTTTAGGTGCATTGGCAGCGATTTTCTATTTTGTCAGATTTGATCATCAGCATTACGGAGAGATCGCACGGGCAGCAAGATCTCAGGAAACCCGTGGCCGTGTCCCAAAGCAGCTTCTGCTGGAACTGCTTGGATTTGGCATACCTTATCTGATATCTTCACTTCTTGGCAATACACAGAATCTGATCAATACAAATTTCTTTATATCTGTTAATACTTCGCTTGGCATGGCTTATGAACAGGCGAAACTTCTTTATGGCATTATACAGGTGCAATGTGCAAAACTGATCTCCATTCCGCAGGTTCTTTCTATTGGCTTTTCTGCAGGACTGGTTCCGTATATGACAATTGCTATGGAAAACCATGATAGACGTGCATTGCAGAAAACCGTGCTGAGCTGTTTGGATTCAGTATTCTATATTGCTATGCCGATCTGCGTTATGATGTTTTTCCTAGCTGAACCCATTTACTATATCATGTATGGAAATGCAAACCTGTCTATTGGAGCAGAATGCCTGAGATGGAGCAGCATGCTTGCACTTGCTTCTACAATATCACCGATATGCACATCTACGATGATGACACTTCGGCTTCACAAGCAGAGTATTATATATCTTCTTATCGGATTTGCAGTCAAATGCATCAGTTTCTATCCGCTTATCAGATACACCGGATATACAGGTGCGATAACCTCAAGCATTTTGACTTCTCTGGTTATTATTTTTCTGGATCTAGGCAAAATAAAGAACAGATATGGAATACATTATGCCCGTACATGGAAGAGACTTTTCAGAATAATTATTGGCTGTCTCTGCATGAATGGAGCATTCGCATTGCTTAAAATGACACCGCTGAATTTTCAGGGAGTAGGACGTGTCGGAACGATATTTGTATTTGCTGTATACGCCGTCATTGGATTGATTGTCTATTTCTATATCACATCAATGATGCACGTACCGCAGTGCATATTCGGCATGAATAGAAATGAAATCATATCAAAGATACTTCGTACAATTGGAATCAGAAGGAAACAGAAAGCATGATGAGACTAGATAGAATGCTTTCTGATATGGGTGTATCAAGCCGCAGTCAGACAAAAAAGGCAATTCGGCAGAAGCGGATATGCATTAATGGAATACCCGCAAGAACGAGTGATGTAAAGATTGATCCGGATTCTGATCAAATCACAATTGACGGCTTTTTGGTAGCGTATCAGAAATATGCTTATTTCATGCTGAATAAGCCGCAGGGAGTAATCAGCGCAACAGAAGGCGGATGTGAAACAGTGCTGGATCTTATCGATTCTTCTATTCCGGATCTTTTTCCAGTTGGCAGACTTGACAAAGACACAGTGGGATTGCTTCTAATTACAAATGACGGAGAATTGGCTCATAATCTTCTGTCTCCAAGCAAACATGTGGATAAAGAATATGAGGTTGAACTTCTGCATCCGCTAAGTGATGAAGACATTTTGAAGATTGAAAAAGGAATTCGTCTGCATGATGAAGAATTTCAGCCTGCAGTTTATAAAAAAATGGATGATCTGCATTGCAGGCTTATCATCCATGAAGGAAAGTATCATCAGATCAAACGAATGATGGAAGCTCTGCAGAATGAGGTAGTATTTCTGAAGAGAATCCGGATGAAGAATTTAGTGCTTGATGAAAATCTGCAGCTTGGACAAAGCAGGGAATTGACTGCAGAAGAATTGAGAGATCTCAAAGAACAGGGCCGCTGAGCTTGCTGCAGATATCAAGGATGCCTGTTTCTGCATATTTCTGCAGTGTTTTAATAACATCAGAAGTCAGTCTGTCTGGAGTTGATGATCCGCTGGTAACAGCAACTCTGTCAGCATCCGCAAACATTTCTTTATTCAGCTGAGAAGCAGATTCCAGAAGGAATCCTTTTTTTATTCCGGAACGCAGACCGATTTTCAGAAGCTGCCGTGAGTTATTGGAACAAGGATCACCAACAACAATCAGAACATCAATGTTCTTCAGATTCTGAACAGCTTTCTGCCGGATCAGTGTTGCATTGCATATTTCAATATCTGAAACTGCATCAGGATATTTGTTCTTGCATGCCTGCATCAGATCATTGCAATCGAGAGCACTTATGGTTGTCTGCGTTGTGATCCAGACAGGAGACAGATCCTGCGGCAAACTGTTCAGATCATCAATGTCCTGAATGACAAAGATATGATCGGAAATATCAGAAATTCCCTCTGTTTCCGGATGCTTTTTCCGCCCAATATAAAGGACGTATCCATTTCTGCTATGTTCTTCAATCAGTTTGTGTGTTTTCTGAACATCCACACAGGTAGCATCTGCAATAAGAAGTCCTTTTTCCTTAGCTCTGCGTCTGACTTCGTCGCTTACGCCATGAGCTGTGAATATAACAATACCAGAATCAATTTTTTCAAGCATCTGCAAGCGGGTTCTGTTAGGATCATCAAGGCAGGTTATGCCTAATTCCGTGCAGGCATCAACTACATAGCGATTATGAACAATCATGCCAAGCATAGTGATTTTTTCGTTTGGATGATTTGCGGCTGTGTTTTTGGCAATCTGAATTGCTCTGACCACTCCCTGGCACCATCCGCGGGGAACAACAGGAATAATCTCCATTGTGAACTCCTTTTCTTAGTTTACAAAACAAAGTATAATTCAAACATAAGGAAGAAACTATGAAAACATTTAATGAAATGAACCTTGGCAGCAAGGCAGAAAAACTGATTGAACTGAATCACTTCAGGAAACCGACTCCAATACAGGAAAAGGTTATACCGGCAGCTCTAAGAGGGAAGGACATAATCGGAGTAAGCAGCACAGGTACAGGCAAAACACATGCTTACTTAATACCTCTTATGGAAAAACTCGACAGCGGTATAAACCATGTACAGGCAGTGATCAGTGCACCAACCCGTGAATTGGCAGTCCAGATTTTTGAGAAAGCTTCATTGATGTCTAAAGCAGATCCGAATCTCAGAATCAGACTGGTTATCGGAGGCCGCGACAGACAAAAGGAAATCAGTGCTATACAGAAAGAACAGCCTCATCTTGTTATCGGAACTCCAGGAAGACTGAAGG
>CALEMD010000331.1 GCA_937902945.1 uncultured Erysipelotrichaceae bacterium
GTTCATAGGGAAACCAATCAGTAAAGCGAGACAGAAAATCAACTGCCTGCATATCATTGGTATGAAAGATATGCGGCCCATATACATGTCTCAGAACTGCATTCTCATCAAGATAATCATAGGCATTGCCGGCAATCTGTCTTCTTCTTTCAATCACTAAGACTTTCCTGCCTGCTTCTGCAAGAATTCTTGCAGATACGGCTCCAGCATATCCTGCTCCGGCAATCAGTACGTCATAGCTCATAGGTTCTCCTTTACTGGCGGTCTTTGTACATTTCAGCGTAGTAATTCTGATATGCACCGTTGATGATATGTTCCCACCATTCTTTATTATCCAGATACCACTGAATTGTTTCTTTCATGCCTGTATCAAATGTATAGATCGGTTTCCATCCCAGTTCATGCATAATCTTATCTGGGTTGATGGCATAACGAAGATCGTGGCCTGGCCTGTCTTTGACATAATGAATCAAAGACTCCGGTTTGCCTAACTGCGACAGAATGGTTTCCACCACCTGCAGATTGGTTCTTTCGTTATGACCGCCGATATTGTATACTTCGCCTATTTTTCCCTTGCGCAGAATCAGATCCACTGCACTGTTGTGATCATATACATGAACCCAGTCACGCACATTCGCGCCATTGCCGTATACCGGCAGTGATTCATCTGCTAGAGCTCTTGAGATCATCAATGGAATCAGCTTCTCAGGAAACTGGTACGCTCCATAGTTGTTGGAGCATCTTGATATGGTAATCGGCATCTTGTAAGTTCTGTAATATGCCAGCACCAATAGATCTGCACTGGCTTTAGAAGCACTGTAAGGGCTGGAGGTATGCAGTGGGGTATCTTCGGTAAAGAAGAGATCCTTTCTGTCCAGCGGCAGGTCTCCGTATACCTCATCAGTAGATACCTGGTGGTATCTCTTAACATTGTATTTGCGGGACGCATCCAGCAGTACCTGGGTACCCAGTACATTTGTTTCAACAAAGATGCTTGGATATTCTACACTGCGGTCTACATGCGATTCTGCCGCAAAGTTGATGACTGCATCAAACTGTTCTTCCGCAAACAGCTTATCTACCAGTTCTCTGTCTCTGATATCGCCCTTGACGAATTTGAAGTTTGGCTGATCCATCAATGGCTGCAGTGTCTCAAGATTCCCTGCATATGTTAAGGCATCCAGAACAACCACTGTATCTTCCGGATGATGCTCATACATATAGTGGCAGTAATTGCCGCCGATAAATCCGGCTCCGCCGGTTACTAGTATCTTCATCTTTCATTCTCCTTCGTCATGCGAATGACTTCCTTTGCAATGCCCTGTTCCAGTGATACAGTCGGTTTGAATCCTGTCAGTGCGTTCAGCTTGTCTATGCTCAGCACTATGGAACGGATAACTTCCACATCACTGCACTTATGATGGATTTCTATCTTCTGACCGGTCTTCTCTTCAACCAGTTCAATAACTCTGCTAAGAGGTGTACCGGTACCGCTGGCAAGATTCACAATCTCTCTTGAGATGTCTTTTTCAATCAACAGAGAAAGAGCTCTGGCGAAGTCATCGATGTATATATAATCACGTATGCTGTCAGAATTGACCCACATCTCAAAAGGTTCATGCTTCAATGCCTTCTCTATCAGTATTGGGATAACTCCCTGTTTCTTATCCGTCAATTGATAGCCGCCGTAAGGATTGGCAGCTCGGATAATCAGGTAATCCAATGCCGAGTTCTGGATCATTTCTTCAATGGCAGTCTTGCTTTTGGCATAGAGTGTCTTTGGATCAAGCAGATGTCCCTCATCAATTGGATAGAGGCTGTTTCCGTATATCGTTCCCCCGCTTGAGAGGAAGATATACCGCTTTGCCCCGCCTTCCTTGAGAATGCGGAACAGTGTTTTATACTTATTCAGTATCGGTGCCAATGCCAGCTGTTCATCATCGGCCACAGCCGAATTGCTGATTAGAGAAACAGTATCTATAACCACTGCATCCTTAAGATCTATCTTCTTCATTTCAGATGGTTCAAATACATCCACTTCTGTAAAGTGATCGGTACAGGATGTATATGGGCTGATGATGCCAAGCATCTGTACATCAAAGTCCTTCGCCAGTATGGCACTTAGATTGTGACCGAGATACCCGCATCCTAAAAACAGTACTTTCATCGTCTATTAGTCTCTTTTCTTGTTGTATGTTGTCTGTATGCTGCCCTGTGCTATATTGCGCAGATGATCCCCATAAGGACTCTTGCCATAATCCAGAGCTGCACTCAGCAGCTTTTCTTCATCAATCCACTGGTTATAGTAGGCAATCTCTTCCGGTACGGAGATCTTCACTCCCTGTACCTTTTCAATAATAGCCACATAATCAGATGCTTCTGCCAATGAATCTATGGTGCCTGTATCCAGCCATGCAAATCCGCGTCCAAATACTTTCATATCCAGTTCTTCATGTTCAAGATAGATCTTATTCAGATCAGTGATCTCATATTCCCCGCGGGCTGAAGGCTTCAGATCCTTTGCATATTCAACTACCCGATTGTCATAGAAGTATAAGCCTACTACCGCATAGTTTGATTTTGGATCCTTTGGTTTCTCTTCTAAAGAGATAACCTTCTCATTTTCATCAAATTCAGCTACTCCAAACCTTTCTGGATCGCTTACATATTTGCCGAATATTGTAGCTCTTCTGTTCTTTTCTGTATTTTCAGCTGCTTCTTTCAGCATAGAACCGAAGTTATTGCCATAGAAGATGTTATCACCGAGGATCAGACATACATCATCATCACCTATGAATGATTCTCCCAATACAAATGCCTGGGCAAGACCATTCGGCACTTCCTGTACTTTATAGGAAAGATGAATACCAAACTGTGAACCATCTTTCAGCAGACGTTCAAAGTTAGGCAGATCCAATGGTGTAGAAATGATCAGTATATCCTGTATGCCAGCAAGCATCAGTGTGCTCAAAGGATAATAGATCATCGGTTTGTCATAGATTGGAAGCAATTGCTTGGATGTTACTTTAGTTAAAGGATACAAGCGTGTACCGCTTCCTCCTGCCAGAATAATACCTTTCATGATGGCCTCCCATTATTTCTTCCCTTATTTTAGCACAAGATACTGTATTCGCGTACAAGCCTGTGAATTCACAAAGTCCATAAGAAAAGCCATCTGTGAGATAAACAGATGGCTATTTGAATTGAAACTTATGGAGTAGTTGATGCTGTAGGTGTTGCCGTGGCAGCCGGATCTGAACTTGGTGTTGGACTCGGATCCTTAGTAGGGTCTGGAGCTGGAGTTACACAGGCATTATTAACCCATGTATTCCCCTCAGTTGCCAAACATTCATTCTTTTTCTTTTCTAATTCGGCCGCCGCTGCTTCTTCATTCTTTTTTGTGTCTATGGCTTCCTGAGATTCGTAGCATACCTCATTGTATATAAATATGCATGCAGTAGCTGTTGCTGCCGGCGTCGGAGTTGCCACTACGCATCCCTTTGTGGAATCATATTTGCCGCCATTATTACATGTGCATGTACCCTTTGTCTGATCCCACGTTCCATCGCAGTTGCCTGGATCATTGTACGTCTGCTGTGCACCGGAAACCACAACGTTGATGACAGAAATCGACTCTACATTGGTTCCTGCTGCAACATCCTGTGAAGTAATCGTTCCGCTTGTCACAGTATTGCCATTGCCATCAGTTGCATTGATGGTGATTCCATAATTGCTAGCCCATGAAGTCAATGCACTTAACGCCTTGCCTACATAGTTTCCTAGAGTTGTTGGCACTTCATCTACAATCTGTGACTCTGCATAGTATTCTTGTGAAATGTCAGGAACTGTGAAGTCCCAGTTGACCGACCACTTCACACCTTCCGGCGCAGATATTGAAGTACTAAGAGTGATGTTTCTCACAATTGCATCCTTTGTATCCGATAATGAACCTTCATATAATCGATAGATATAGAGGGAAGACTGTGTGCCTTCATTCCAGATATTCGATGAATATCCGGTTACACGGCTGCTTACAATGCTGAATACATTTTCTACATGTTCCTGATCATGATAGCGGTTGACCTTCTGCATTGCATATTTCACAAATGAAGTCATCTGCGCAATGGTAAAGTTGGTTTGAATATTGTCTCCTGCGGCTTCGAATACATTCAGGAATGTATTGACGTCACGGGTTCTCATGATGGAACGCAGAATTGCTTTGATAACCTGCTGCTGGTTGCCCTGTCTTGCGAAGTCGCCGCTGGCAAACGCATATCTTTCACGGGCAAACGCAAGAGCCTGTGCACCATTGAGAAGAACGTTATCTCCTGCTGGAACCCATACAGTTTTTGTGCCTCTTTCGCTGGATGCTGTCTGGCCGACAAATTCTACAGAGTTATTTACAACGATACCGCCAAGGGCATCAACCACATCAACAACACCCTGGAAATTTGTATCAATGTAGTAATCAATATCTACACCAACTAGCTGTTCAACCGTATTCAGCAGACAGTCTCTGCTGACCGCATGGGCGGCATTGATCTTGCTTGAAGAGTTGTTGTAGCAGGTAATTGGAACATATGAATCTCGAGCAATGGAAGTCATTGTGATCTTCATGGAGATTGGATTGACAGAACATAGGATAATCGTATCTGACAGTCCATCGGCATTGCCTATCAATAGAACGGTAAATGGTTCTGTGGTCAGATCCTTATCAGAACCCGAAGAATTCTCAACTGTTACTGTTGAATCAAAGTCCAGTATGGAAGCAGTATTTGCTAGATAATCAGCAAGACTTGATTCACTTGACAGCATACTTTCATAGTTTGATGGCAGAATTGCACATTCAATTTCTCCGCCAAACAGTCCCAATGCCAGTGAAGTATAATCCTGGTATTCCTTATAAGTAACATTGATTCCCTTTGAATCAAGCTCTTTCTTGCCTAAATCAGCAGTGCTGGTGCCTGTCGCAAAGCCTACCAGACCGCCATCAAGCTGACTGGCTTCTGAAATGGTCTGGGTGCCGGTATCACTGTAGACAACCAAGCTCGTTGATACAGAGGTTTCAGTGGTAGTAGATGTAATCTTGCCGATGCTTGAATTGACACGGATCAGCATATAGGAACCAACAGATCCAATAGCTAGGAATACACAGATTAATATCATCGCAGTTCTGTAAAGTGTCTTTTTGCGACTGCGAATACCAATCAAGACCAAAACATTGCCTACCAGCAGAATCAGTAAAGCGACGATATTTACTAATAGAAATGCTGTCTTGCTGAGATTGGAGAATTGAGTGGTATTCAGCATTGTATAAATCATTGTGATATTTGCTAAAACGGTCAATACCACAAGCACAATATTGATATTGGTCATATCTCTAGCGTAAATACCTTTACGTTTGCAGATCTCTTCTCTTGTTAATTTCCGAGAGGCAGGAGCAGTCTTTACAGTGTTCTTATTGTCTGTCATATCGATCTCCTCCTACTCATCCACTTCGTTATAGAATTCAGCAACTTCAAGTCTGCCATCATTATCTACAAGATAGAAATATCCTTTTTTCTGAAAGGAATCGACATCAATTTTAGAACTCGGTTCATAAGTCCAGGTGGCCTCAACATAATAACTGGAAAGTGTCACTTCCGGTGTAACTGCTTTGATATTGAAATCTGGTGCATCTACTGCTTCAGTAGCTGTCACTTCCTTAACCTGCAATAGATTGTCTCTTCCATACTGGGTTATATACAGATCAAGATCCTTATAGAAATTCCATCTTGAAAATGTCTCAAAAGCTCCTGATTTCTGACCGTAGATGTACTGCAAACCACCGACTTCATAGTTTCCATCTTTATTTGTCCATGTAAAATAGTCCACAATAAAGTTTTTGATAACCGCTGTTGCCATTGCTTTCTTATC
>CALEMD010000332.1 GCA_937902945.1 uncultured Erysipelotrichaceae bacterium
ATGAATATCAATTAGAAAAAATTCAGCCCGTTGACATGTTTCCGCAGACAGTGCACGTCGAGACAGTCGCTCTGCTAATTCGGCAGAACTAAAAAATAGCCGAAAAAGCCCGTGGTTAAGCCATTTCTGCGACACCAGTCTTTCTGAAAAGAGAGGCGGGTGTCGCTTTTTCTATGGCTTAATTTGCAGGTTGGTGATCTAGGCTAATAAGCAAACAGGTCCGAAGTCTTCATATCACAGATTCTGAAGAAGTCCGAGACATTGTTGAGCATAGTTCTGACCTTCAGCAGAACTTCATCAGCAGCCAATCCTGCATATTTCCGAATTGTTACCAGTAGTGCAGCGTACCGATTGATGTACTTTGTTGCCACTCCTCTGTACTTGCGATTCCATTCGTCAATCTTGGAGTGGAAAGAATTGACATTATTCAGATGGTCTACGGAGGTATATGTCTTATGATCTCCTAATACTCGAAACTCACAGTTCTTCTGATTTAGGATCCTCTGATATGCGGTCTTGCCATCAATCCAGACAAGGCAGTTCCCAGAAAGATTCTTTTGAATTTTCTCGATATCTTCTGATTTCGGGGATGCCATGTTCGTTGCCTTGAGGACTGCATCACCTTGCCTCTGTACCGCAGTAAGCAGGCATACCTGCTCACTGGAAAGACCACGCTTTGAGGCCTTTTCGCCTCTATGACGCGGCTTGATTTCATCACGTTTTTCGCCTTTATGGCTGTTCAGAAGGTATTTTTCATCCATCTCTACTTCATCGGAAACCACTGTTTCATTGGCAATGGCTTCAAGAGCGTGCAGAAGCTTCATGCGCATTCTCCAGACGGTATATGTGCTGATGCCGAGGCTCTCAGCAGTCTTCTGAATCGGAACCTGCTGGAAAGTGTCCTTGATCAGCTGATCCCATTTCGAACGGTCCTGCTGAGAGTAATACGTGAGCTGCCCATAGTCGACCACGGTCCTATGATTGCATGAATGGCAGACAAGCATCTGCTTTCCGGAGTTTGCTCTGCCGCCTCTGGTCCAGTTAGGAGTCTTTGAACCGCATTTCGGACAGACCTTGATACAGTAGCTCCGGGAAGCATTGTTCAGGATCATGCAATTCTCTAGATCGGACAGAAGCTTCTCTTTCTGGTAAGGGTACAGAGTGGAATAAATGCTAGTAATCTTCTCAAGATCTTCAGTATCAGACATGGTTATCTACCTCTCTAGAGGCAGTCTAAGTCCAATCGTCTGTAACCACTGTGCTCCATGAGGCACAGTGCGGGAGAAAATCACCAACTCGCTAATTAAGCCAAAATCTACTGTTTTGCCAGATTTCTGTGGCTTCAGTCCGCATGATTATCGCTGTTTTTCATGTTTGTCAGGTTATCGTGCGTAATTACTAATTTTTCTTCTGGGGCATGCCTGGCTGCCGGAAAACAGACCCGGAACGAAGTGCCTTTCCCAAGCTGGCTTTCCGCTGTGATCGTTCCGTTTTCTTTCTGAATGATTTCTCAGGCAATCGAAAGGCCTAGCCCGGAAGACTTCTTCTGGTCAGAGAGGGAGCCCTGATAATACCGATCGAAGATATATGGCAGATCTTCCGGTGCGATGCCTTTGCCCTGAGTGGTAACCGGAACCAGATCATTCTTGTTGTTTCCTGCTTTCAGAAGATCTTCCAATGCCATTTCAGGAGAATCCTGATTCGTATGGGTACGCGTGTTCACCGCAAGGGTAGAAGAGCTGGACATTGCAGTTGCTCCGCCCACATAGCTCATCTTTTCAATAACGAGAACATTTTCAACCCCGTCTTCTTTTGCTCACAGCGCTGCAGTCATGCCTGGCCCGCCCGCTTCGACAACGACAAGATCAGTATCAATCGACTCCGTTTCTGCCACTGCAGAAGCCTTTGCAGTCTTCACTGCCGTGAAATCCGCCGGATTCAGGCCAGCACTCTCAATCGCAGCACTGACCGCATTCATGATTGCTTCAGAAGGTATCGTCGCTCCCGCAACCGCATCCACTTTGACAGAATTCGCTTCTACAATGCGCTGGAGAACCTTCTCCAGCGCAGCATCCGAAATTCCTTCGGTTTCCTGCTGATCCGTTACCGTTACCCCGGTGATCTTGTTTCCTTCCAGGCTAACTTCCACCGTGACATCCCCGTTCTTGCCAGCTGCCGTTCCAGTCACCGTCTGAACCGCAGGTACACTGCTGGCAGCTGCAGCAGATGACGCAGAGCCAGACCCGCAGGCAGAAAGAGACAGCAGCAACGCTGCTGACGATAATACTGTGATAATTCGTTTACTGATATGCATGATTCTTTTTCCTCCTGCAATGATGTCGGCGGATTATCAGACTATGCAGGATTAACAGAATATTAAATCTGCAAGATCCATCAGACTGATCTTCCCTCATGGCAGAATGACTGCACTGAAAATTTCAATTTTCCACAGATTGACTAAGCTGGCACCGAAAATCTTTCCCGACTATCTGGATGACTCTCTTCACTTCAGCGCCTTTTCATGATATCAGGCTGCTCACTTCCTATCCCTGAAATTATGAGACAGCGAAATCCCTGCCACAATCCCGGAGACGACGAAGATCAGCGTTCCCCATAAGGTCAGCTCGCTGAGCCCTCCCGTCTGCAGTTCCTCACTGACCATCAGGACTGCAGCATACGATGTCGGAATTTCCTCTGCCTGTACCTCCAGGACTCCCGGCAGGCTGATTTCCAAAGCAAGGAATCCTGCAGCGATCCTGATCGGCAATGCTTTCCTGCAGTGTTTCATGCGTCCTCCTCACCAGAAGCGCTTTCTCAGCTCTTCCATGATCTGTGTTTTCTTCTTATCCGGAAAATGAACGATCTCCCCGCTATCCATTGTGATTGCAGTTCCAGAAATCTTCTCGATATGCCATACATTGACCAGAAAGCTCCGGCTGATCTGCAGAAACGCCTCAGAAGCTTCTGTCTTCTTTCTCACCGAGCTGAAACTCTCCTGAAGCTCCAGCGTACGGTCTTTTGTGACCAGATAGCTGTGTTTCTTCTGAGCTTCGAAATAAATAATCGAATATTCTCTCAGCGTCACGATATCTCCATCCCGCATCGTGAACAGATACTTCCTGTTCTCTGCATTCAGTCTCCGGAAGAAGATCTTTTTCATCGTCGTTCCGATTGATCGTACGAAATGCTCATCATCATTCACTGCCACTTCTGCAATCGGACTCGTCGTGCTTAAATGCAGCAGTCTCAGTCCCTCATCCGTCTGTTTCCAGATCGCAACGCATCGCTGCTCGCCTGCCACCATGCCAGGGGCTTCATCATCAGAAACCACGAGATACCTTCCGATCACCGTACACGTATTCCCTTCATTCTCCGTAATGAGAAATTCCTCATTCTCCATATGGCACATAAACATATCTGCCGCAACCTGATCAAGTTCTTTCCGGAATGCCTTCTTTCAGATGATGAACTGCTCTTTCTGTGCGCCGATCCAGGTCACATTTTCATCACACAAGTCAAAGACTGTATTCGAATTCATCCTGTGAAAATCCCTCAGAAGCTCAGATGTAAGATCCATTGCTTTCTTCGTTAGCTCTTTTTTCATTTGTGCCTCCTGAATCCAGCCCGCAGAATCAATCCAGATTATCTTCATTCTAACGATCAGAAAATCCTGATTCTACCTTTCCGGAATCAACGACCATAATAGAGGAACGAAAAACCGGATTTATGAAAGATCAGTCTATTTCTCAGTTCTCCGGAATCGGACTATCAACTTCAAATGGCCGGTTTCGGACATTTTTCTTCGGAAAGGACATTTCATGAAAGCAGGAAAACACAGTGCTTCCCATCCGACTGCCAAACAGTCCCTGAACCAGGTCAGAAGTGAGATCAATGCGCTGTATCATCAATACGCAGTAAAGGTTGGCCTGACCGATACTACCTGTTTTATGACAAAGGTGAGCCACTGACCCGGAGCACCATCATGAAGCTGGCCGGCTGCTCCAGACAAACCATCAATTCCGCCATCAGCCGCATGAAGTAGAAAAACCGGGTGACCATATCAGAAAAAACCGGGCGGGGAAAGGAGATCGTCAGAAAGCAAATGAGATTTTCTATGTTCTGATTGCTGCCGGCACCCATGAAAGAGTGAACGGAGCTGCATAAACTTCCTGCTTCCTCATCCTTTCTGCTTGGGCTTTTGCCGCCACTAGGGTTTGTTTGTTTTCATGTCCACCATCCAGTCCTATCCCTTGCAAGATTGCTTTAACAACGCACGATAAGTGTGCCTTCTTATCGCACGAAAAAGGCTGCCATTTCTGACAGCCTTGATCAGCATTATTACAATTACAGCGCAGCCGCCTGGATTGCTGCTGCAGTTCCATCTGCAGCTGCCGTGGTCAGCTGCCGGATCTTCTTTGCTCTGACATCTCCTGCCGCAAAGATATTCAGTACATTCGTGCAGGTATCTTCACCCGCCCGGATATATCCCGCCTCATCAAGGTCAACAATGCCTCTCAGCAAGTTTGTTTCCGGCTTCATGCCGATCGCAAGAAACAGACCATCTGCAGAGAGCTCTGTTTCTTCTCCGGACTCCTTGTTCTGAAGATGCAGGCCGCTGAGATGCCCATCAGTTTCCTTCAGCTCGGTGATGACGGTATCGAGAACCGGATGGATATTCGGGACCTCAGCAATCTGCTTCTGCAGTGCTTCTTCTGCCCGGTATTCTTTTCTTCGGTGAATGAGATATACTTCTGAAGCCATTCTCGAAAGATAGATCGCATCATCCAGAGCGGTATTGCCGCCGCCATTGACAGCAACTCGCTTGTTTCTGAAGAATGCTCCATCGCAGTTTGCACAGAACGAAATTCCCTTCCCGATCAGTTTTTCTTCTTCCGGAAGGCCAAGCTTCCGATGCGATGCTCCTGCGGCATAGATCAGCGCACGTCCGGTTCTGGATCCGCCTGCAGTACGCACCGTAACAGAATTCTTTTCCGGAAAGATCTCAAGTACTTCTTCCGAAATAAATTCTGCTCCGAGTCCTGCTGCCTGTTCATACAGACGGTAGGCAAAGTCAGCGCCATTCACCGACACAAAACCAGGATAGTTCTGAATTTCATTTGCCGTGACAATCTGCCCGCCCGGAGCACTCTTCTCATAGATCACCGCATGTCTGCCAGCCCGCTGCACATAGATCGCAGCAGTCAGTCCGGCCGTCCCTGCTCCGACAATCAGAATATCTCTTTCATCCATACATTACCCCTTATCTGGATAGAAACCGCTTGGCGTTTCTTCCAGATCAATCATAATATTTTTGACCTGAGTATACGCATTCAGAATCATCGCATGAGTCTCGCGGCCGATTCCGGACTTCTTGTAACCGCCGAACGGTGCCTTCTCAGGAAGCTGATTGTAGGTATTCACCCACATTCTTCCGGTCTCTACAGCCCTTGCAACCCTGAATGCCCGGGTGATATCCTTCGTGAACACTGCTCCGCCAAGACCGTATTCGCTGTCATTTGCCATCGCAATCACTTCTTCTTCAGAGTGGAACGGAATGATGACAAGAACCGGTCCGAATACTTCTTCCTGAGCAATCCGCATGGAGTTCTTCACATTGACCAGAATCGTCGGCTCATAGAATGCACCATCTGCCGTCTTCTCATCTTCATAGAACTTTCCGCCAAGTGCAACTTCTGCGCCTTCTTTCACTGCCATCTCCACAAAGCCATGTACTTTATCTCTCTGGCCCTTGCTGATGAGGGATCCCATCTGCGTATCCTCTTCCCATGGCAGTCCGACTTTTACCTGACTGAAGCGGCGAACTGCTTCCTTGACGAAGCGATCATAGATCGTGTCCTGGACAAATGCTCTGGACCCGGCGCAGCATACCTGTCCCTGATTGAACAGAATGCCAAGCTGCAGGCCATCCATCGCTTTCTCGAAGTCCATATCATCGAAAAAGATATTTGCACTCTTTCCGCCAAGTTCCAGCGTTGCCGGAATCAGTTTCTCAGCAGCAGCCTTTGCTACGGTGTAACCCACTTCCGTGGACCCCGTGAACGCGAGCTTACGGAGATCCGGATGTTCCAGAACCGCCTGTCCGGCTTCTCTGCCGCTGCCGGTAATGACCTGGAAGACGCCTGCAGGAATGATATCCTTCGTCAGTCTGGCAAGCTCCAGAACCGACAGGGACGTCATGCTTGATGGCTTGAATACCGTGGTATCTCCCGCTGCCAGAACCGGTGCAAGCTTCCAGGCAGCCATCGTGAACGGGAAATTCCATGGCACGATCTGTCCGACCACACCGATCGGTTCACGCAGAATCAGAGACAGATAACGATTGTCCAGTATCGTCGCACTTCCTTCTTCCGCCTCAATGACACTTGCGAAGTAGCGGAAGTGATCTGCAGCAAGCGGAATATCAATATTGCGCGTCTCCCGAATCGGCTTGCCATTGTCCAGCGTTTCCACCATTGCAAGATACTCAGCATTCTCATCAATGACGTCTGCAATCCTTCTGAGAATCCGGGCACGTTCTTTTACCGTGGTCTTCTTCCAGGACTCAAACGCTTTCCACGCTCCCTTCACTGCTTCATCAACATCTTTCTTTCCGGCTGCAGCAATTTCAGTCAGCTTCTCGCCGTTAGAAGGATTGTATACAGAGATGGTACGTCCATCTGCTGCATCACGAAATTCACCGTTCACATAAAGCTGGTATACGGGTTTGAAAGTAAGCATAAAATGATCTCCTTTTCTCAGGCGATCCGCAATCTGCAGACTTCAATTACTCTGACTTTCCTCAGCGCCGCAGCACTGCGGTTCTGCCTTGTGATGATATCCTACCAGAACTCTTCTGAATCACAAAGCAAAATGCCCGGAGTTTTTCATGCTTGTAATGAACACATGCATTCATGGAACAGATGCCGGCTATGTTAAAAATGAGTGTTCGCGATTCAGGAGCCGATGCAGTACGTGAACTTTCTGACATTAAAAACATCCAGCTGATTAATGTTTTCCGGCAGCCATGCTGTATGAAAGCGTTGATCACCAGGAAACAGTGCCATCCTGTTCAATCAGGGTCTGCTCCTTCCTGATGCCTACAAGCAGATTCATATCACTCCTCTTTGCATTCCGGAAATTCATTAAGTTCAGGGACTTGACAATGCGAACGGTATAAATGCATATTTTGATTAATGATGTCTTTCATATTTTCGATAATCAGTTCGTGCCTGGAGGTTGGGAGTATATGAACATTGTTTTGGATTTCACATATAAATTTATTCTCCTGCTGGTTCCTTGCGTTTATTACCTGGCAAAAGCGATCAGAAAAAAAGCAGAAAAGAAATATGGGAGTGGGTAATAGTTACACTTGCAATTTTCATCTTCATCGTCATTGTATACAGACGGCTGTAGATATTTTCCGATACAATCTGTACGACGATGAAACTCCCATGTCCGCAGAAAGTGCCAAACCTCATCTTCCTGGGCAATGTGAACATGAATGCAAGCCTGCGATTGCATGAAATACTTCTTTTCCAATTTGCCAGACGGATCCTTTTATACGCAAGCATGCTAGACCTATTATTTTTCTGATCTGTTTTCTGCTCTAATTATTTTGTTCTATGATGCTCTGCTGCTGCCGGACGGAATAGGCTCTTCGTCAATTTCAGCAGGAATGCCTTTCACAAGCATAAGATTTTAGCTTTGCCAAACAGTCTGAAGAATCACCGGAAACGATTTGAGGGAAGAAAAAGGGCTCTTCATCAATAAGTGTGGGTATATAAATCAGCGTATATGCTGATGTAATAA
>CALEMD010000333.1 GCA_937902945.1 uncultured Erysipelotrichaceae bacterium
CAATGGACATTAAGACTTCTTCAGACTTTGTTGCTTTCAGCAAGACCATGGACAGAATGGAAGCGGAAGGATGGATATTCCGCGACAGCCATGGCAGTTTTATGACTCGTCAGCAGAAGGGTATCATTGAAGGAAAACTGAGCCTGAATAAAAAGGGAACAGGATATGTAGACAGAGAACCGATGCCATCCGTTGTAATTGCACCGGAAGATCTGAATGGAGCCATGGACCAGGACCAGGTACTCGTTCAGACAGAACGTTTTACAGAAAATGGCAAAGTCGTACGCGTAGTAAAGCATATGACCAAGCACCTGAATGGCACCTACATCCGTATAGGTCATAGATTGGTTTGCAGTCTTGATAATGAACGCTATGCAAACATGGATTTTAAGATCAAACCTGATCGCACATTCAAGCCTGTTGAAGGACTGAAAGTTCTACTGTTAATAGAACAGTATGAAAACCCAATGACACTGCGGGTAGAGCGCTCAATCGGTCATAAGGATGATCCAGGAGTAGATATACTGTCAATACTGCTTGAACATGACATAGTCCCGGAATTTCCAGAAGAAGTTATGCAGGAAGTCAGCAATATACCCGATCAAGTTGCTGATGAAGAAATAGAGGGAAGAGTCGACCTTAGAAAAGAAAGAATTATTACCATTGATGGTGATGATTCCAAAGATTTTGATGATGCCGTATCTGTCAGAAGAACAGACAGCGGATTCGACCTTTTAGTATGTATTGCGGATGTAGCACATTATGTAAAAGAAGGCAGTGCTCTTGATAAAGAAGCGCTGCAAAGAGGCTGTTCAACATATGTAACAGACAGAGTAGTACCGATGCTGCCGCACGAGCTCAGCAATGGCATATGCTCTTTGAATCCGCATGAAGATAGACTTGTCAACTGCTGTTCCATGGAGATTTCCAAAGAAGGCGAGATAACTGGATACAAGATATATCCTGCTGTCATGCGCTCGGCTGAAAGAATGACTTATCATAATGTGAACGGACTGATCGATCATGATCCAGCCATCACACAGAAGTATCCGTACTTAGTATCGTTCATTGATGATATGCACGCATGCAGCATGGCCATCCGTAATCATCGCCATGAAAAGGGATCCATTGATTTTGAAAGCAGTGAAGCAGAAATCAAAGTAGATGCACAGGGCCATCCAATTTCCATAAGCAAAAAGGAACATGGCAAAGCAGAAGAAATGATCGAGGATTTCATGGTTGCAGCAAATGTTACAGTCGCAGACCATATGGATAAGCATGAATACCCATGCATTTACAGAGTGCACGAGAAACCATCATCAGAGAGACTGACAGATTTCTCCAGATCTTCTTCATTGATGGGCCATCCGTTTATTGTGCCAAAGGGTGATGCAGAACCAACAGATATTCAGAAATACCTAGCATCATGTGAAGGTTCAGAAGAATATCCTGTTATATCAAGAATGATGCTTCGCTGCATGAAGAAGGCAAGATATGATGCAGAGTGTCTTGGACACTTTGGTTTGGCAGAGAAAGAATATCTGCACTTTACCTCACCGATCCGCAGATATCCGGATCTGATTGTGCATAGAATGCTGAGAAAATATTTCTACAGCAAGAATGCAGATGCTAAGACTCTAAATAGAGATGCAGCCAAGATGCAGGAATACGCAGAGCAGTCCAGTGTCAGAGAATTAGCAAGCACAGCTGCTGAATGGGAAGCTGAAGATATGAAGAAAGCAGAATATATGCTGAATCATATCGGCGAGAAAGCAGAAGGCATTATTTCTTCTGTAACTGGATTCGGCTTCTTTGTAGAACTGCCGGATACAGTAGAAGGAAGAGTGCATATCAGCGCTTTATCTGATTACTACAATTTTGATCAGGATAGAATGGAATTAGTCGGTGAGCACAGCGGCAAGACCTATCGCATTGGTCAGAAGGTTGAAGTAGAAGTGCTTGCGGCTGTTAAGGAAAATGGAACGATCGACTTCGGAATTGCAGAACCATACAGTTCAGCACCGAAGAAGAGATTCTCAGACAGCAGCAGAGGGCCTCGTTTCAGCAAAGATGGCGGCAGAGAAAACCGATACAGCCGCTCAAATGATCAGAAGAAACATAAGCCATCATTCAAGAAGAACGACAGCAAGTCCTACTCTGATCGTCCAAAACGGAATGACAGCAAGCCATACTCGGATCGTCCAAAGTGGAACGACAGCAAGTCCTACTCTGATCGTCCAAAACGGAATGACAGCAAGCCATACTCTGATCGTCCAAAGCGGAACGACAGCAAGCCATACTCGGATCGTCCAAAACGGAACGACAGCAGGCCGTACTCGGATCGTCCAAAGCGGAATGGCGGAAAGTCGTTCTCTGATCGCCCTAAACGCAATAATGGAAAACCATATGTAAAGAAGGACAGAAGCAAATAGTCATGGCTGAAAAGAAGGCAAAGGAAAAAACAGTTGCTTTGAATAGAAAGGCTTCTCATGAATATTTCCTTGAGGAGCGTTTTGAATGCGGCATCGAACTCACTGGAACAGAAATCAAATCTGTTCGAGCAGGCAAGGTTCAGTTTAAAGATGCCTATATTTCTATTGTTCATAATGAAGCGTGGATAAAGTCAATGCATATATCTGCTTATAAATACGGCAATGTATTCAATGTGGATGAAACCCGCGATCGGAAACTGCTGCTGCATAAATATGAAATAGCCAAGATGTATCAGAAAGTAAAGCTGAAGGGATACAGTCTAATCCCTACACGCATGTATCTGAAAAACGGAATGGCAAAGATGGAAGTTGCTTTGGCAAAGGGCAAGGATTTTTATGACAAGCGTCAGACTGAGAAGCTTAGAGACGCTAAACGTGAGATGGAAAAAGCATTAAAGCTTCACCATTGATATTCCTTGAAGCGATGCTATAATACCCATACATCGCAAGATGTATGAACATGGGGCTGTAATGGTTTCGACAGGTTTCAGTTTGATTCAGGCTGCAGTGGAGCGGTGACCATATCACTACTAAATTTAAACGCAAATAGAAATAACTCTTTAGCTTTCGCTGCCTAAATCCTAGAAGGACTGCAGTGAACCCGATTCGATGATTGCCATTTTAATCGAATTGCGTAACTAAATGGATAAGGTGATCCTGATGTCTGTAAGGTGATCCTGACAATTCTACAGACAGATTCAGCAGTGGATAGTCCGCTGTCATACTGCTGTCTTATCAAAAGCGGAATAAACTGTAGACGCCTGAATGTGGAACTACTCTTGGACACGGGTTCGACTCCCGTCAGCTCCACCAATGTTATGTGAAGAAAAAGATATCATGCCAAAAAAGCCGATTATCAAGCCGTTTTCTGAGGTTCATAAGAAAATGTTGGAAAGGCAGTTTGGACAGATATCCTGATTTCTTTGAGATATTTGAACTTTTTGAAGAAATGGCAGATCGATATGATCCGCCGTTTTTTTATACACCAGGAAGGGAGGTGGTATTTGTATTTGTTGGACATAAATGAAGAAATATGACATGTTGTGGTAAAGAAAGGGGGGCTCTTCTCAATGAACCAAGAAAGATTTGAATGGGTGTATCGACAAGGAAGAATAAATTCGGTTGAGGTTCTCATTGATAAACTAACCGGCGTTAATTATCTCTATGTTGCTTCAGCTTATGGCAGCGGATTAACTCCACTGCTAAATGAGAATGGAGAAGTTATCATCAAAAAGAAAGAAATGAGGTCCGCTCGATGAAGAAACTCATTCTAGTGATTGTCTCCGTTATCCTGTTGAGTGGCTGCGGAAGTGAAACTGTAAAGATCGAAGAACCAATCGTTAGTGAAACGCCAGCCGTCACTTCTACACCAACCTCTAAGCCAACAAGCAAACCTACTCCTACCAGTACTCCTCAACCAACAACTGAAACAACACCGGCACCAACAGAGAAACCACAAACTGCATACAAAGAACCGACTTATACAGAGCCACCGTATCAGGAGCCAGTATATGAAGAACCAGTTTACCAAGAGCCAATATATCAAGAACCAGTTAATACGGATGCCTGTCCAGGAGGAATCGACCCTAGTCAACCTTGTGATGCGTTGATAGATCGAGCAGGAAATGCAACTACATCCAATGGATACTGGCAAGGTTCAATTGATGCTTGTGTTGCGGCTGGAGATGCCGCTTTGGAAAACGGAACAGCAGGAAGATATTCCTGCAATCCATTATCTAGAAATGATAATGAAATATGGGGATGGTACCTAATTCTTCAATAACAATTTTGAAAACAAGAAAGGAAACATGAAACAATACATACGAATGATTCTCGAAGGAGAAGAAAGAATCATTCCTTATGAACCGACCACACGAATACAGACCAGTCGATACTGGCAATACAAACAGTACTGTCCATCAGTACTGTTTTTTTGTGGAAAGAAGGAACTGACATATTGCTATGCACATCCTTCGCCATCGGTTTTGCCAGTCTTTCATAAGGAATTCTTAAGGGAACTGAATCACTTTATAGAAAAAAACCGTAACCTGCACAGTGTTGGTACTGAATGCGATTGTTAAGCCGTA
>CALEMD010000334.1 GCA_937902945.1 uncultured Erysipelotrichaceae bacterium
TCTAAATGATCCAGTGTTACCGTCCCATATGATTTGTCCGCATCAATTGCAATTGCCGCGGTCATCTCTGCATTGCTTATGATTCTCTGTGCGGCTGTGTCATCAAGATCAAGTATCTTTTCGGCACTGGCGCCAGAACTTGGGATAACCACCCGAATGCTCTTAACCCGATAATTCGGATCTGCTTTAAATGATGCTATAGCAGTAAATGGTCCTTCTGCATCTGCTTCCCATTCATATGTATCTTCTGTAATTCCGTCGACTATATCCTTTGCCTGTGTTCCATTTATAACAGATACACTGCCATTCGCCAATGTGATGATTGATGCAAACGGGACTTTCGCAAAAGTTGCAGTAAATGTCACATCTCCTGTTATTGGCACATCTGTATAATCCATCGTTATTCCAGAAACAGTACCGGTTTCGGTCGCAATGGTATACTTCCATCCCGTAAAGTAATAATTCACAGGATCATGTATGGATATTCCCACCCCTGCAGCCGCTTTATCCTGATAAGAAACCTGCTGCGGATCACCGTGCAGTATATCCGCTGTATTTACATCCTCTGATTCAAAGTGGACGCTGTACTTGTTTCTTGTATTGTAGAAAACAATCTCTAATGAGTCATCCGCAGGAACAGTAATTTCATCTCCGTCATTTACTCTTACTTCTGTTGAATGTGCCGTGTCCGTATAACCTATATAGGACAGCGTAAAACCATACTTAGGTTCGCGATGTGACAGATCAGCAGCGGATCCTGGCGTGCCGACAAAGTGTTCTGTTAAATCACTGTCTCCTTCATATTTATGCACCTCAGTATAATTGCTTGCATAAAGATTCAGATTGTTTGTATTCCCCGTTGAACTATTCGCATCAAAAACAATTGGATAAGCATCTGTCTGTCCGCGTGTATATCGATCATGTACAAACTTTGCCCTATCTTCTTCAGTGATTGAATACCCTGTTATCGCTTCCGCAATCTTAATGTCTCTTTCATTCACATAGGTCATGACGTGAATTGATGCCGTATCACTCAGTGCACCGGCAACTGTTATCTCATAGGCATTCTTGTTTGCAGATGTATTAAGAATATAGTAGTTCGCGGCCACATCACCAGAACCAACATGATTTCCATCAATAACGGCAGAATCCTTTACAGAAAATGATCCAGCTGCCGAATTGGCATTGTATACACCGCCAGAGTTTCCATTTGGCCCGCATCTGTTGCCTGTGATTGATGCCGCATCCTTCATTGCGACTGTCGTCTGTGAAGCCATCTGATAGATGCCTCCGCCTTCTCCTACAGTCACTGTATTATTTGCGATAGACGCATCATCTTTCATCGTCAAGGAAGTACCGTTAAACAGAAACACACCTGCACCAACACCGGTACTTCTATTCTTTTCAATCTTTGTTCCATTCTGCAAAGCAACCGCCCCTGCATATGAAAGGTATGTGTGTGTATAGATACCGGCGCCATTATTTGCAGTATTGGAACTTATGGTGCTGCTGTCGATTGCTATCGGTCCGTTTGTATAGATGGCCCCGTCATTTTTATCAGCCGCATTTCCTGAAATAGTAGAATTAGTGATTTGAGATGTCGTGAAGGTTGGCGTCAGCGCATAGTTTCCTACTGTAATCGCACCGCCATTCGCATCAGAAGTATTGCTGTTTACCGTCGAATTGCTGAGCAGCAAACCGCCGGCATAAATTGCCCCTCCATATGTCCCTGCCGAATTGGAATTGAATTTTGAATCACTGATCGTTGCTATTCCCAAGCAGTTCACGGCTCCGCCCTCAGCTTGAGCTTTATTTCCCGTCAATATAGAGCTGTCACTGATGGATACCATATTCCCACTGATGGCTCCGCCTGACTTCGACGCTGTATTGTTTTTAAATTGGGACGCAGTTATTTCAAGCGTACTGCTGTTATGAATTGCTCCTCCATATCCCGCTGCTGTTGAAGTACTGTTTTCATTAAAGAAGGATCTTTCCACAACAGTTGGAACATCTCCGGTATAGACCGCCCCGCCGCTATGCGTAGCACTGTTTTTTGTAAATGACGAATCGGCAATGTTCAGTGTACGGTTTGTACCTCCAGAGTTCAGCGTTATAGCTGCGCCAACTCCGTTTGTTGCTTTATTCTCGTTAAACACCGCATTGTTTACACTGATTGACTGCCCAGCAAAATAGATTGCTCCGCTTGTGACACCTGTATTTGAAATAAACGAAGGCTTTGAATCGTCAGTAGTAACAGAGTCCTTGATTGTCAATGTACCGCCACTTTGATAGATTGCTGAGCCAGCTTGTGCTTGGCTGCCGGTAAATGTTGAATTGTCGATTGTTACAGTTCCGTTGATTGCATATACTGCGCCGCCGTTTGCATTGCTTTTGTTCGTTTCAAACAATGAATTGGCTATTGATAAATCACCGCCGGTATAATATATGGAACCGCCAGATATAGTCATTCCATCATTGTTTATAAACTGGCATCCATCTATTGTAATAGGCAGGCTGATATTTGTACGTATTGCAGCCCCGCCTTGATATGATGTCAGATTCTTAAATACTGTATTTGTAAAAGTTCCTCCTTCAGCACTGCCAACATAATAAACACCAGCATTTGTCTGCCCAGAAGTATCATTAATCTGTGTTATATTATCCTGCAGCAAAGCACCATTAAAATTTGCATATCCATTTCGAATCAGTACAACACCGCCTGTAAAAGATGAAATATTATAAAAGTTCTGTATGACCGTTCCCTGATTTGCATTGTATACTGCGCCCTCACCATTGATCCAAATAATTCCCAACGCACCGTTGCCGCCATTGTACTGCTGTCCATTACCCTTATTCCCATCAAAAACTATATAGGATGTGTTCAGTGTTCCAGCAGTAAGTGCAAGCAGTGTCGCACCGCCAGCAGTAGCATCAATGATCTTGTGGCTTTCTGTACCTGTATCAGCCGCTGTGCCATCTGCGTTTGCGCTTAGAAGGTTGATCGTCTTGTTTCCGTTGAACGCAATGGTTGAAGAAACTGTAATATCATCAAGAATATAAATATTTGTTTCTGTATTTACTGCAGCTCCTGCATATGCTTTGTTCAAGGTCGCATAAGGATTGGCAAGAGTGCCATCTCCTGTCGTATCTGAACCCGTACTTGCTGCATAGTAACTGATCGCCGGCTGAGGATCTGCAAATGTCTGCGGCTGATTTGCAGAAGCATTCATCTGCTGTTCCAGCTCAGCATCGCTCATAACAAGAACATATGCATCATCAGAATTCAGCTGATACCAGCCCTCATTATTATTCCCTGTATACCCGTGATAATAAACCAAGCCATCCGCATCTTCATAGGTATGCAGACTGCTGTCTGATACGGTTAATTCCAAATACGCAATTGCATTATCGGATGCTTCAGTATCTGCAAACACAGGCTCAGCTGTTATTCCTTCTACCGTTATATCCTCTGAATATGTTTCAGCATCTATCCCATCTTTCTGAACTGATGCCGCAAACTGATATGTTCCGTTTTCTGTTACTGTATATCCTTCTGCAATATCAAAAGACACCCCGTTGATGCTTGAATCTGCAACGGTATATTCTTCTGATACAGCAAATGAAATATCTGCAGAATGTGTATTCTCACTCAGCTGTACAGCAATCTGAATGGGTTTCTCTTCTGCCTCTGTATGAGCGGATGCGGACTGTATACCTGCAATTGATAGAATTGCTGCCAGTGTACATAAAAAGCTGTTTTTTAGTGTATAGTATTTCATAACTAAACTACTTATTATTACATTGTTTCATTTAGATTCAGCGGCTTAGCACTAAGTACATATGCGTCTTGAATTGTATGAACCGGTGTTCTGAACAGCCTCGAAAAGAGCTGTGGATTATTGAGCCTTGCCATTGTACTTCCTATAATCTTCACGCCAGCGTTTGGAAACAGAACAGACAGGTTCTCTGCCTGTGACACATTCAGTATTACTGTAGCTCTTTCCTGAAGAGCGGCATTCAGCAGCTTTATCAAAGACATAGAGTCAAGATATACACATTCCTCAATCTTCAGATAAGCTCCCTGCTTAAACATTGTTGCATATCCCATGATCTGATTCTTGCCGTTATAATACGCAACCACCTTGCCGCCGCGGGCTATAATCTCTTTTCTCAGCACTTCAAAATCATTTAGATCACGAGCATAGAAGCCATTGAAGCGTCTGATAAATGCCGAATATACCTTCAGCATATCAATCGGCGTCGGCTCATATGCACAGCCGAAATTGGTAATGCGCTTTACATCCATTCTTGTCAGTACATACTCACTGCGTTTATAGATCATCTCAAAACCATAAGGTGCATATAGAGATGGATCATACGCCTGAACTAGAGTAATCAATTCCGAATGCTCGCAGGCATTCAGTACTGTATCCATTATTTGATGCATATATCCTCTATTGCGGTATTCCGGCAAAGTGGCTACACCGACAATCATACTTGTCCGTAAAACACGGCCATTAAACATCAGTGCATGCGGCATGCGGCAGACACCGGCTGCTACTTTGCTGTCTTCAATTAGGACATACCCGTATTCCGGTTTATACTCCGCCTTGAAAAAAAACTCATTTTCCCGCGGATCTTCCTGTGTAAAGCACTTTTTCCACAGTTCTTTCATGCCAGCTGTATGTGCCTCTGTTGCCTGAATAATCATGTTCAATGTCTCCTGTCATTAACAGTATATCGGTTTTCTGAGTATCATGCTTCTTTTTTTCCTCTATTGCGGTGTATAATCTCATCTTTGACAGCTGTAGAAGTAAAAAAGTTCAGGAAACCCAGTG
>CALEMD010000335.1 GCA_937902945.1 uncultured Erysipelotrichaceae bacterium
AATATCCACAATACCGCGTTCGCTTTCCTTCGCTGTCTCTACTGTAGCCATATGCAGTGTCTCTGCATTCTTCTTCAGCAGTTCATTCGTCATGTTGGTGACATCACGCTGTGCTTCCATAGCTTCCTTGGAATGGTTGACACCAAGAGCAAGGACCATCTGACTCTTCCACAGAGGAATCGCATTGACCAGCGTGCTCTGAATCTTTTCTGTCATCAATGTATCGTTATTCTGAACCAGACGGATCTGCGGTGCCATCTGTATAGAGATGACTCTTGTCAGTTCAAGATCATGCAGTTTCTTCTCAAAACGATCGCATGCATTTGACAGATCATTTGCGGCCTGGCTGTCTTCAGGAAGTCCTGATTTCTTTGCTTTATCAACCAGTGCCGGAAGGTCCGTCTCACGAACACTCTTCAGCTTCTTCTTGCCGGCAATAATATACATTGATAGTTCTTTGGTATTCTGCTGATTGCGATCATAAAGCTGATCAAGCAATGCAATATCTTTAAGCAGTGTGATCTGATGATCTTCAAGAACATCGCAGATCTTATCTACGTTGGATTCTGCTTTATCATAGCGTACTTTCAGAGACTGTATTTTATTGCTGCCTTTTTTGAAGAAGCCGAATACACCCTTTTCTTCTTCACTGGAGTTGAATCCTTTCAGCTCAGTGACGAGATTGCTCATCAGAGTGCCTACTTCGCCTAGATCCTTTGTTTTAACATTCTTCAGTGCAGTATCACTGAAATCAACAATCTTCTTCTGGGCTGCAGAACCATACTGCAGAACTGTATTGGACTGGGTAATATCTATCTGCTTGGAAAAGTCTTCAACAGTCTTCTTTTCGTCAGCGGTCAGACGGTCTTCGTCATAATGATTGACGACTGCCGCCGCATCCTTTTTATCTTCCAGATTCTTCAGTGTTTCTTCATTCTCTTTTTTTGTTTCTTCGGGAGTCAGTGTCAGTGTGATTTTCTGTTCTGCCTGACTTTGATTATTAGCTTCGCTCATAGTTTTTTACCTGCCTGTCATGCCTAGTATAGTATGAACAAAAGGCCCGCGTCAATGAAGTGCAAGGGTAATAAGCAAGCCCCTAATTACTGATGAAATGAGTTATAGATTGTTGTAACTCTATTGATCCATTCACTGCTTCCTGCACAGTAGTATTCCGCAATGGATTCTACTGTATCACGGCCTTTTGCCTTATATACCTGCAGCAAATACATCAGTGCCTTAATGCCTTCCTCTTTGGATCCATAATTGCGTATTCCATTGCTGTCCATGAGTCCTCCGAAGTTATTGTTCGTATTGCAGGCATCAGATATGCCATATCCTGTTTCATGGTCGGCAATTGCAATTGCTAGGAATGGGTCTACCCCATATGCACTTGCCTGATCGAAGAACAGATCCTTGCAGTCAGACATGCAGCCTCTGAACCAGAACGTAAGATCCTCGTCTCTGACAACATTTGGCTGAAGAAGATCCGCATCTGTTTCTGCCAATGTGCCGCTCCAGCTGCCAGTGGATATTGGGGTGGCTGTAGGAACTGCCGTCTGTACAGTATAGGTCACTGCAATTGTCACAGAACTGGACTGATATCCGCTTTTAGATGCCGTTATAGTGACCGTTCCGCTTTGAGTAGGATAGATGAACAGATACCCTGTCTGGTACCATGTTTTAATTCCGGATGAAGCAGATGCAGAAACATATGCATCGCTGTCTGTACTTACTGTTACTTGGCAATCCGCACCATTTATCGAAGAAACACTGGTCGAATTGACTGAAAGTGATAATGACGGCAGTGCTGTAGGCACTGCTGTTGGTGTTGAGGTCGGTGTGGCTGTTGGAGTTGGAGATGGGGTCGCAGTGGCTGTCGGGGTTGGTGTGGCTGTTGGAGTCGGGGCTGCTGTTGGTGTCGAAGATGCGGAAGGTATCGCAGAGGCACTTGCCTGTGCCTGCTCATGTCCGCGCGTACTGAAATAATAGTAGGCAAAAGAACCTCCCACACATGCAGTCAGGATAATTGCCGCAGCCAGCAGTATCTTTGTAAGCCGTGAATCATTCATAGAATGATTCTAATTGAAATGTCTTTTGCGCGCAATCCTATGTGCTTCTGCTTTTCTGTCTTCCAGAATTCCGCATTACGATAGTCGCATGCGACTGCAGGAACCTTAAAAAAGCCTATTATATAGGGGCTTTCCAATGTTTTTTGCTGGAGATGCTGTCAAAAAGAATGCACTGATCTCCAATATGCTATCCGCCCGGATACTTCCAATATAAGAAAAGATGCCACATGAATGACATCTTTGCATTGTTTTATTTAAGCAGTGATGCAAACGGATTCTCTTCCTGAACCGGAGGCTTCACCTTGACTGTCAGTTCAAAGTCTTCCTTCAGCAGCTCTTCCATATCAGAGCCGGGGTTTTTACTGAGGCGGTCAGACTGGTGCAGAATTGCTTCTTCTACTTCGTTTCTTGCCATTCTGCCGTTTCCTGCTTCAGCCGCATTGATGCTCTGTACTTTTTCAAAGTACTCTTTTAGAGGAGGCTTTGCCTGTTCATCAATACGGTATCCTTGATGCTTAGCAATGCTGTCGGATATTTCCAGCAGTTCCTCGGCGGTATAGTCAGGGAAATCGATCAGATTTGGGAATCTGGATTTCAACCCAGAGTTGCTTTCAAGAAATCCAGCCATCTCTTTTTTATAGCCAGCCAGTATAACAATCAGATCATCTCTGTTATCTTCCATAGCTTTAACAAGCGTATCAATGCACTCCAGTCCAAATGAATCATCTTTTCCTCTGTATAGAGAATAGGCTTCATCAATGAACAGTACGCCGCCAATAGCCGACTTGATTACAGACATCGTCAGCGGTGCAGTCTGGCCAACATATTGGGCAACCAGATCAGCACGAGTCACTTCCACCAGCTGTCCTTGGCTCAGTGCGCCAATGGCCTTCATGTATCTAGAGATCAGTCGAGCAATGGTTGTCTTGCCGGTTCCAGGATTGCCGGTAAATATCATATGCTTGGATATTTCGCTGGTTTTCAAGCCCTGTTCACGGCGGATCTTCTGAATCTTGATATGACTCTGCAGGGAGCGGATATAGTCTTTGACCATATTCAGTCCGACTACTTCATCCAGTTCTTTATTGACTGCAGCAATCTCTGCTTCGCTGTCATTCTGACGAAGAACTGTGAAGATTTGTTCCTCAATCCTTCCCTGCGGTTCGTTTTCGGAATTCATGACAATATCTGCTTTTGTTTCTGCGGCAGGATTGGTATTCAGCACTTCCTGAGCAAGGCACAGATAGAAATCACTGAAATAGGAAGTAATGCTTTCAGCTCCTGCTTCTTTATCGAAGTGCTTGGCAATCCATTTCTGCACTTCCGGATGAATCGTCAGATTCAGTTTCAGGTTCTCATATGTTTTAGCAATCAGTTCATCTGTTCTCAGTTTGATGATTGCCATTACGCTCTCTTCATCCAGCGTCTTCAGCTGTACCTGATCCAGCACATGGTGAATAAAGTCTGCTCCAAAGCTATCCAGTACTTTCTCAACAGGGCCGCTTGAGATGAAGACAAGATACTTGCCTTCTGCACTCAGCGAATCCACTGTATCCTTAACAAGTCCGGTCTGTGCCTCTACCAGCATTCCCTTGCTTTCAACATATCTCTTGTTGAGGATGATTTTTCCATCACACACAAGTGAATCGATCATTCTTAGAAAAGCCGGGAAACCATTCTCAAAATTCTCAAAGCAGATAACCGATCCCTTGCCATGCAGATCTTTATACAGATCCTGCAGGAATATCTGTTCCTGTGATCCGCTAGTGTAAAGACTCATATCAACTGTATAGACTTCATCACTGATGAATATCTGTTTTTCATAAAGACTGCGGGCCATCTGCTTAACTGCCGTATGACGTCCGCTTCCGTTAGGTCCTGATACAAGTATGACATTGCGTGCTTTGCCTTCTGCCACACCCATTACATATGGTCTGCGGAATGCAACTATCAATTGATGCAATGCATCTTTCTGACCCATGATTTTCGAAGTTATATTATCGTAGATATCATCAAATACTTCTTTTGAATCTTCTATGCTCTTTTTATCCTGTTCTTCCAGCTTCACATCATAATCCTTCTGTATGTCATCCTGGAATTTCTTCATATCCGCATCAGAGAAACCGCTGTCTTTGCTCATCTCTTCAAGTTCCTTCTGCTGTTTCAGAAGAACCTCATTCAGTGCACTCATGGCATCGTCTGAGTCATACATTGTCTCATGTGATATCTGTGTTTCCTTTTTCTCCTGTTCCTGATTGCCGATTGTCAGCTCAATATGCTTTGTTGCATCTGGAACTCCATAAACAGAAGTTCTGTCTTTGCCAAGAACTTCCTGCATCAGTCTTTCTTTTTCTTCTGTTCTCTTCTTGCGGTTTGCCATCTGCTTTACCCAGCCTGTGTCTTATCGGAATCAGAACTGTTTCCTGTCTGTTCCTGCATCTTGTTCATTCTGTTTTCTCCGGCAAGACCATCTTTCTGCAATACTGCTTCCAACGTTGAAAGATCTGCAGACAGATTGATGAAATCACTGTCTGTAAGACTGGAGATGATTGTCTTCATTGCCTGATTGATCAGATGAATTGTCTTCTCAAGCTTGTCTCTTGTCGGTGCATAGTTTGGATCTGTCTTTGCGACCTGCAGATTATCATACTGTTTCAGTACGCTGATCAGAATAGGCAGGTAGTGCTGGTAGAGTTTCTCCAGCTTATCTCTGCTTGCAGGGAACTTCGTTTCCAATGAAGAAATCTGTTTCAGCAATGCGCATGTCTCAAATAAGCCATCACTGATTTCCTTGTCTGGAATGTCTTCATTCAATGTATTGATTTCATTCAGGAAATCCTGTGCATTGACTTCCTTCTTCTTCTCTTCCTGCTTCGGTGTTTCTGCTTTCTTGGTTTCTGTTTCAGGTTTTACTACTTCTGCGTCAAAGATATCTGAATTGCTTGTGCCGCTTTCTGCTCTTGATACAAGAACAGATAGGATCTGATTATACATATCCGGATAGCGTCTTCCGAAGTCATTCAGTGAACATACGTATGTTCCATTGCGGTATGCATCCAGACTTGCAAGAGAATTATAGGATCTGCCATGGATTCTCAGATCAATATCAGCAAGTACAGATAGAGATGCATTGCTTTGAAAATATCTGCGCAGATAGACATTCACCTTTGACAATTGAGCAGGTGAAAAGCGAGAATTGCCGCGCGCTTTGCTTTTGTTATAGGAACGCCCGTATGTGCTGCTGGAATTATAGCTGTTCTGACTTTTATTGGAACTTTTAACAATTCCGGCTATCGACATCACAACCGCCATTATGATAAAAAGCGGAAAGATCGCAAAAATACCGCTGCCGCCAAACACAAACAGGAAGATGAATATCAGCCATATAAATCCAAACGGATTATTTCTGTTAGAGTGCATATAAAAATACCTTTCCTAGCGAATCGATTATAACACAATTGTCTCCTTATATATGGTGCAACCGTGTTTCCCATCATTTCACATAAAGAAAGCAGGAGCATAGCTTTTCTGCCTTTCTCCTGCCTGATTGATTTACTGTTTCTGCTCTTCTGTTTCTTCTGAATCAGCTGCCGCCTGAACGGCTTCTTCCTTTGTTTCGGTATGCTCAGCACCAAGTCTCCACATCTCACTGAAACTCATGAAAGCAATCTCATCTGCATTCAGCTTTGCCTGATTTCTCTGTTTCTTAACATTGCCTTCATGTACAGTGTTCAGAATGTCTTTATTAACCATGTACTGTACATAGAGAACTTTCTTCAGAAGGAACCAGTTGATAACAAGCTTATAGATTGCCTGTGTTCTGTCTTCCTGAGCTTCAAGCAGTGATTCAGCCTGCTGTTTCTGCTCTTCTGCAGCATCAATAGCATTCGCTTTCAGTTCATCATAGTTGTGGAAATGCTCGCGGTCTACGCTTCTCTGCAGTGCACCCGCTTTAATTGTATACAGCTTCTCATATGTCTCCGCAATCTTATCTGCCTGTGACGAGCTGACTGCTACAATCTCATTCTTGCAGTCCACAAACTTGCTTCCAGGTTCTGTCATGCAGTAGTAGTAGCCCTTTGCATATATGTAGCTGTACTTAGAATACGGCACAACCAGCAATGCTCTTTCATTTCCGTCTTTGACTGTATAGATCAGAAACGGGAGAACCATGGCTTTCCCATTCAGCTTGAATACATCCTTATAGCGGATAATCTGGTTGCTGATGGCATCCCGATTGATTTCCATTCTAAGGCCTGTACAGATTCTTGCATCCGGATCTTTCTCTTCAATCATAGTGAAAGCATCCTTCAAAACAGGGTCAAGATCTTCTGCGATATTCAGATAATCTTCCAAATATCCATTAAAATCACAGTCGTCCCCATTTTTCCTTTTATCAACAACCTGATCCAGAATAGAAATTATGCTCATGAACTCGTTCCCTCCGAGACCCCCAGTTACATCCATATTATAGACAGAATCAATTTGAAATTAAACATGATTCTTTTTTGTTTTCAGTCTCAAAGCCCTGTATCCATCGATATTCAGCTCCTTATTCGGACTGATTATCAATAAAAGACATATCCGCACCTGTCATTGACGTTTTCAGTCCTGCTGCTCTTCCTCTTTCAGCAGCTCCTGCAGTATCCTTTCCCTATGATTGATGAACATCTCCGTAACTGCATAGCTTTCTGTTTCTTCATACCTGCATGGATGTATTCCGTCATCGAAAGACAGAATCACTGCATTATCAATGGCGGTAAGAATTGGGGAATGGCTGGCAATGATGAATTGAGATCCTCTCTGCGCCCAATAATCGATCTCTTTCAGCAGACTCATCTGTCTCTGCGCAGACAGTGCAGCTTCAGGTTCATCAAGAAAATACATGCTGTTCTCACAGAAATTGTGCTGTGCGATTTCCATGAAACTTTCTCCATGCGATCTTTGATGCAGCTCCTCTAAAGGCAGATGTCCGTCTCTAGCATATTCTTCTTCCTTTGTAGCTACATTGTAGAAACTCTCAGCCCGCAGAAAATACCCCCACTTCATCTTCCTTGCACCTTTTACTATGCACAATGCATCACAGAGTTCCGAATGAGAATCATAGGTGGAGAAATTATAGTTTCGTGTGCCGCCTTCCGGATTGAAACCCGCTGCCACTGCAATGGCTTCTAGCAATGTTGATTTGCCTGTACCGTTCTCTCCGACAAAGAAGGTGATGCTGCTGGCAAATGACATTTCCTTCAGATTCTGCAAAGCAGGGATATGTCTTATATAACTATCCGCTTCAATCCTGTCCCAGTCGATTCTTATTTCTCTTATCAGCTGATTATTCATCTTTTGGTATATACAAATTAGCCCATCTAACTAAGGGTAACCTGTATACGCTCCTTT
>CALEMD010000336.1 GCA_937902945.1 uncultured Erysipelotrichaceae bacterium
GTATGACCTCTCTTGCAAGGGATACTCTTAACAAGCCCGATGAGGTTGATCATTACCTATCGAATATAACGCAATCATCAAATTATCTGATGACTCTGATCAATGACTGTCTTGATCTTGAAAAGATCAACAGCGGAAAAATGGAATTGACGCCGCAGCCTTACTCATATACAGATTTCTATAACAATATGATCGGTGTTATTGAACCGTTATGCCAGCAGAAATCCATTGTTCTTTCTGTCACTAAACCGATCGGCACAGAACCGATTATACTTGCCGACAAAATACGTATTGAACAGATTTATTACAACCTGCTTACCAATGCTGTAAAGTTCACTCCTATCGGTGGAAAGATCGAGCTCATTACCACATGTCTTGGCGTAAAAGATGGATATATTACCAATGAATCCATCATCAGAGACAACGGCATAGGCATGAGCAAAGAATTCCAGATGCATATGTATGACACCTTCTCTCAGGAGGCAAACAGCATCACTCCTGATTATGAAGGTTCCGGGCTAGGCCTTGCTATTGTCAAGCGTCTTTGCGAAATGATGGATGCAAAGATATCAGTGACAAGTGAGCTGAAACACGGAACAGAGTTCAAGCTTCTGTTTACTCTGCCAGCGGCATCTCCTTCAGACATGACTGAAAAAGACACTAAAGCCGAGATTCCAATGGATGTTCTCAAAGGAAGACGGATACTATTGGCAGAAGATCATCCAGTCAATGCTATGATCACTGTTAAGCTTCTTGAAAAAGCAGGTGTAACTGCTGTTACTGCTGAAAACGGAAAAGAAGCCGTTGATAGATTCAATTCCGCTACAGATCATTACTTCGATGCAATACTCATGGATATCCGCATGCCGATCATGAATGGGATTGAAGCGGCCAAAGCCATCCGCAGAAGCGGAAAGAAAGACGCAGAAACCATTCCAATCATTGCCATGACTGCCAATGCATTCGATACAGACGTTCGTGCTTCTTTGCAGGCAGGGATGAATGCGCATCTTTCAAAACCGATTGAACCGGAAAAGCTTTATGAAACTCTAGCAGCACTGATTAAATAGTTCAGCAGATTATCCGCTGCAGCCATTGAGAACAATAAAAACTCGACAAGAACCCATACGAAACAAGGAAACGCCTTAACGGGCTTGTTAAGGCGTTCACTTTTCAGTCGTTGCTGCTTCATAGAAAATATAGACATTCATTGCGTATCTTGACCCACGGCTTCTATTTTTCCAGTTTCTTTTCATAATCACGTCTGACATAAATGACTCGTGCTATCGTAACCGTTTGAGACGGTTCATCTACCCAATAGAACATCAGGTAGTTCTCTACCAGAAGTCTGCGATACTCACGCTGTAACAGTCTGATTGGCTGATAGGCGGAGTTTGCATAAGGAAAGGCCGAGATACCATCAGCAGATTCTACAAGCTTCACAGAGATCCATTCAGCGGCAGACGGGTTTTGCAGTTCGTGGCTGATATAGCGGGCAATCTCCGCCATATCTTGCAGCGCAATCGGCAGATATTCCAGCTTATACATTACTTCGCGTCTCTGATCGCTTCCCGCATGGCTTTCAGCACATCTTTGGAGGAATACCGTTTATCCGTCAGAGCAGCTTCTTTTTCAGCGGCTTGGAGCTTGAAATATACCTCACTGTCAAATTGCAGATTTTCAAATGCTTCCATGCTTAACACGACCATATCGCCATAGCCATTCTTTGTCAAAAACACAGGCTTTTCCGTTTCGTGTACAATCTTGGAAATCTCCGAAAAATTGTTTCTCAAATCAGAGACGGGTCTAATCGTATCCATGACAACACCTCCTGTAATTATTTTAGCGTAATTGCGCTAAAATATAAACCGTTTTGTCTATAAAAATAACAGCAGCGGAAGTACGAACTTATCTAAACTCAAACGGCATTGAAACGGTTATGTACAGCGTCGGCATTACTGAAAACAGCATTAAGAAACATCGCATAATCACTATCTTAAATTCTAAATATAGGAATGCGACTGATATCGATCTTTTCCGCAAGTTGCATTTACAATAATATGAAATGTTCAAGCCCTATTTCTTTTGTTTTTCGCCAGAATACGGCAGCGAGAAATAGTATATATGTTATATAATCTGGGTTCTTCGGGGTTTTATGCAAAATGATATTTGACATAATTCTAAAAATCATTAGAATAATAAACGCTCACACGGAGGCAAATCATTCATAGGAAATGATAAGCCGGATAAGGTGACAGACTGAGACGTCTGTTCGCTTTATTCGGCTTTTTATATGAGGAGGACAGGATATGGATCTGCTGAATGGGAATATCAAAAAAATCTATCTCAAATATTTAACTGCATCATTTGGAAGTGCATTGATTTCATCTATATATGGGGTTGTCGATATGGCAATGGTTGGGCAGTATCATGGTCCTTCCGGCAGTGCTGCCATGGCTATTGTTGCCCCAATATGGAACATACTCTACAGTTTTGGACTTCAGATAGGAATCGGCGGTTCTGTATTGATGAGCAACAGCAGAGGACGTCACGAAGATACAAAACGGCAGAATGAATACTTTACGGTAGCTGTCATACTGACAGCAGCGGTAAGCATACTTCTGTGGATCGGATTGATTCTATTTGAAGAACCCCTGCTCACACTATTTGGTGCCAATGAAACATTGATGCCTTTAGCAAAGCAGTATCTGATTCCAATCCGCTTTACTGTACCAGTCTTTCTTATTACCCAGCTTCTGTCTGCATTCCTGCGCAATGACAGCGATCCAGACCTAGCCACAAAAGCTGTTATGGCCGGCGGCTTGATCAATGTTTTCGGAGATTACTTTCTGGTATTCACCTGCAATCTTGGCATTTTAGGTGCTGCTATTGCAACAGTCGGAAGTGCTTCCGTCTCCGTACTGGTTATGCTGACACATTTCAGAAGCCGCAAAAATACGCTGAAACTTACATATCCTTCTGCATTCATGGCTAAGACAAAGCAGGTATTCACCACTGGTTTTTCTACATTCTTTATCGATATTGCCATGGGATTTATTACGGTTCTATTCAATCGGCAGATCATGAAGTATCTAGGAACAGATGCATTATCTGTATATGGCATCATCGTCAATATCTCTACCTTTGTTCAGTGCTGTGCATATGGCATAGGACAGGCTTCTCAGCCGATCCTCTGTGTCAATTACGGTGCCGGCAAAGCAGAACGCATTAAGACTCTTCTTCACTGCAATATTCTGACAGCTGCTATTGTCAGCGCTGTATGGCTTCTTCTAGCCATGTGCTTTCCAAACGGATTCGTTTATATTTTCATGACACCGACGGAATCTGTATTGGCAATAGCACCTTCTATAATCCGAGCATACGCTCTGTCTTTCCTGTTTCTTCCTTTCAACATCTATGCAACATATTATTTTCAATCCATAATGCAGCCAACCGTTTCCTTCACCATCTCCCTGCTTCGCGTAGCTTTGATCAGCGGACTTCTTATCATCATACTTCCTATGCTATTTACAAGCAGTGCTCTTTGGTATGCAATGCCAATAGCGGAGCTCTTAACAGCCGTCTTCGCAGCTTATGAAATCAAGAATACAGATATGCATGCAGCCTGACATCTATCTTGATTTTCTTTCCCGATGATCATAACGTTCAAAGCTCTGCTATGATGGTTTAAGTACTTGAACGGAAGGACATATATGAACAGCTTGGAAAAGGAAATACAGAAAACTGAAGATGCATTCAAAAACTGTCAGAAATCTTTAATAGCTTTGGGTGATGAGAATCGACAGCACCTCATACTTGAAATGATGAAGATGGGGTCCTGTCAAGGAGTCCGCGTTGGTGAAATTACAAAACAGACACATCTTTCCAGACCTGCAGTATCTCACCATCTTCAGATTCTGAAGGAAGCTGGAATCATTCAGATGCGCAAAGAAGGCACAAAGCATTACTACTATTTCGATGCTGACCCAAAAGCAATGAATCAACTATTAGTTCTTGTAACACAGATTCAGAAAATTATGGGCATTCTGCCGAAAAGAGATTGCAATGATTAAGATACATATATTTCATACAGGCAAAGTGATTGTGGATCCTGCAATTCCTTATAAGAATAAGAATCCATTCGCCTTCACCGGTCTGTTCCGTGATCCAAACAATAAAATTACACTGGCTGTATCAAGTTATCTGATTGAACACCCAAAAGGAAATATTCTAATTGATACGGGATGGGATTCAAAATATGCGTATGAGCGTCCTTCCCGTTTCTTTGGAATATTAGATAAAATCAGTACTGCTTCAATTCAGAAAAATGAAGGGATCGATCAGAAACTGCAAAGCGTTGGCATACGGCCAGAAGAGCTGAAATGTGTATTCTTCAGTCATCTTGATTTTGATCATACCAGCGGCATCCGTCTTGTAAAGAACGCACCATGCTTTAAAGCATCTGCACAAGAACTGAAAGATGCGGACAGCAATTTCTTCCGTTATGCAAAGGATACGTGGAAAGATGTGCATATCCAGCCTTTTGAGTTTGCAGACTCCGGAATCGGACCGGTCGGCCGTTCCTATGATGTGTTCAATGATGGCAGCATCCAATTGATCAATACCCCGGGGCATTCGCACGGTCACTGCAGCGTAAGAGTTGAAGCCAACGGAAAATATATCATCCTTGCAGGTGATGCTGCATATACGCAGCGCTCAATCCGCGAAGAGATTATTCCAGGACTTACTGTCAGCAGCAGATCAGCAAAGCAATCCATAGCATGGCTGCACCAATGCGCCAATGACCCTACATGTCTTTTGGTTGCACCGAATCACGATCCAGAAATAAATGAACAGACCATTGTTCTGTAAAGGAGACCTATGAACACTTTAGAAGCAATGCAATCAAGACATGCAGTACGCAGTTTCAAAAACCAGAAAATCGACTCCGATACAATTGCTGCATTAAATAATGAAATAGATAGATGCAATAAAGAAAGCGGACTGCACATTCAATTGATCACAGAAGAGCCTGAAGCCTTCAATAGTTTTCTTGCTCATTATGGAAAGTTTTCCAACTGCAATAACTACTTCGCAATTGTCGGCAGAAAAGGCAATGAAGAAGCTGCCGGCTACTATGGTGAGCAGCTTGTCCTAAAAGCACAGGAACTAGGATTGAATACATGCTGGGTTGTTCTCACCTATAAGAAAAACAAGAAGCGCATTCAGATTGATAATGGAGAAAAGATCATTATTGTTATTGCTCTTGGTTATGGGACAACACAAGGAATACCTCATAAGTCTAAAGACATGGCTCAGCTATGCACTTGCAAAGCAGATATGCCTGCATGGTTCAGAAACGGCATGGAGGCGGCAATGCTCGCACCAACTGCACTGAACCAGCAGAAGTTCATGATAGAGCTCACAGATGATCAAGCAGTAAGTGCAAAAGCACTGAGTGGCATGAATACAGTCCTTGATCTAGGCATTGTTAAATATCACTTTGAAATTGGAGCGGGCGTAAACACTTTCAAATGGCTGTAGATTAATCACACAATTGATTGCAGTTCATCCATTATTTTTCTGATTCTATCACAGCAATCCGATAACTCGTTATCCTGTGTAGTCATCGTTTTTTCTTATCTCCACAATATATCGAAATTCAAAATCAACACCATCATCCAATTCGATATCGCACAATTTTTCCAACATTTCCTTAATTGCTTTTTCATCTACAGGATACTTTTTACTGTGGCATCCATATCCATTGTCGTTCTGCTATTGAGACCCACCATTGATGCGATCAGATAACCGCCTTTCAAAATGAAATTTTTCTGATATGGTGAAACGGAAATTCTCTCCAACAATCTTTCTAGCATGAAATTCTGCATTACAAGTTGGGCTGATATGTTATTTTTCTTAGCCGTATTTCTTACAATAGCTTTCAATTGCATATCATTTTTTATAAAAACCGTAACCTGCACAGTGTTGGTACTGAATGCGATTGTTAAGCCGTATTTT
>CALEMD010000337.1 GCA_937902945.1 uncultured Erysipelotrichaceae bacterium
TTTGCGGCTGCTAGAGAAGCAGCAAAGAGAGTCATACACGAATTTCCATATCCTGTACAGGTACTCGGCGGAGTGCTTCTTCATGATGGTGATATTGCCGAGATGAAAACAGGAGAAGGAAAAACACTGACAGCGGTCATGCCGATCTATCTCAATGCCTTAGAAGGCAAAGGAGCACATGTAGTAACTGTCAATGAATACCTGGCTTCTAGAGATGCGGCATGGATGGGAGACATCTACCGTTTCATGGGGCTGAAAGTTGGCTGCAATCTTCGTGAGCTGACATCTGAACAGAAACGCGAAGCATATGCATGTGATATTACTTATACAACCAATGCTGAATTGGGATTTGACTATCTTCGCGACAATATGGTTCTTGATGTGAACAACCGTGTACTAAGAGGATTGCATTATGCCATTCTTGATGAAGTAGACTCCATTCTAATTGATGAATCCAGGACTCCGCTGATCATTGCCGGACCAGGGCCGGTATTGGACAGGGAATACATCCGTGCGGATGCATTTGCGAAAAGCCTGAGCCGGCAGAATGATGTCATCATATCCCGTGAAGACAATGCGGTTGAACTGAGTGAAACCGGCATTCAGAAGGCAGAGAAATACTATCAGATACCGAATATCTATAATCCGCAGAATGCCGGACTGGTGCATTATATTCAGAATGCTCTCAGAGCAGACTATCTGATGAACAGAGATGTCGAATATGTCATTCAGGAAAATGAAGTCGTGCTTGTTGATCAGTTCACTGGCCGCAAGATGGAAGGCCGTGAGTTTTCTGATGGATTGCATCAGGCTATACAGGCAAAGGAAGGTGTTGGTATCAAGTCAGAAACGCAGACACTGGCAACCATCACCTATCAGAACTTTTTCCGTCTGTATGACAAGCTGTCGGGAATGACTGGAACTGCTAAGACAGAAGAAAAGGAATTTCTGACAACGTATAACATGCGCGTATACGAGATTCCTACAAACCGCCCGTGTGTGCGCAGAGATGAACCGGATGAAGTATTTGTCAATCGAGGTCAGAAGTATGAAGCCATTGTCAATGAAGTTGAGGCATTGCATAAGACAGGTCAGCCGGTATTGATCGGCACACTGTCTGTAGGCATCAATGAGAGTCTTTCAGCAATGCTGAAGAAAAGAGGCATCGTGCACTCTGTGCTCAATGCCAAGGATGATTCAAAAGAAGCAGAGATCATCGCAAAAGCCGGGCAGAGAGGTGCTGTTACAGTGGCGACGAACATGGCTGGACGCGGAACGGATATACGTCTAAGCGAAGGAGTTCTTCAGCTTGGCGGATTGGCAGTTCTTGGCAGTGAAAGACATGAAGCGAAGCGCATTGACAATCAGCTCAGAGGCAGAAGCGGACGTCAGGGAGATAAAGGCCTGTCGCGTTTCTATGTCGCAATGGATGATGATCTGATGGTTCAGTTTGCTGGCGATGAAGCAAAGAAGGCAATGCAGGAATTTGCGGCAGGAAAGCTGTCAGCAGATAAGATGAGAGCTGTGATTGATGCAACCCAGGAAAGAGCAGAAGGACTGCATTATGACTCAAGAAGAAAAGTGCTTGAGTATGACAACGTATTGATGCAGCAGCGTCAGGTTATTTATGACCAGCGTGATAAGGTGCTGGCAATGGACGATATTCATACTCTTCTGGATGCACTGCTTGATCAGAATCTGAAAGATGCATTGGATCAGTACCAAGCATCCGGAAAGAATGAAAACTCCAGGCAGAATCTTGAGAAATATCTCGAAAGAATGCTGCTGAATGAAGAAGAAAGCAGAAAGCTTGCAGAGAAGCCTGCTTCGGTTGAAGAAATCCGCAGACAGGTATCAAAGGCATACCAAGAAAAAATACAGGAAACAGATCCTGTTCAATGGCATCGCTTTGAAAAGAATATGTTCCTGCGGGTTCTTGATCATCAATGGATTGAACATGTAGATGTCATGGAACATCTGAAGAGCAGTATCTATCTGCGCGGCTATGCACAGATGAAGCCGGAAGATGCATACCAGCAGGAAGGGTTTGACCGCTTTAATACAATGATGCAGAGCATTCGGGAACAGACAGTTACCGTTATAATGAATGCAGCATCACAGCTGCAGAAAGCAGAAACGCAGACAGAAACTGCGGCAAAGGAATAACGCTGATACTGATAAAAGCAGGCATGTCCTGCTTTTTCTTTGCATGGTATAATTATTTCATGATCGGAGAATTTAACTATCAGGAATTCAAGTAGTTTTGATGAAAAAGTCTGAAAATAG
>CALEMD010000338.1 GCA_937902945.1 uncultured Erysipelotrichaceae bacterium
CCTTCTCACTTCTCAATCACCTTATCTTTTCTATGCCGCGCAGTTTCGCGCTGTGTGAGCGATGGTTCTCTTCCAGTTCTTCTGACTTAGCCAATATCGGATGCTTATTGAGAAGTGAGAAGGAGGCCTGCTCCATCTGTGAGGCTTTAAGCGGAAGCTTTGACTCCACAAATGGAGCAGTAGACAAATCTTTGAATAGTGTTTTTACAATTCTGTCTTCCAGCGACTGGAATGTAATGACAGCCGCTTTGCCATGCAGATTCAGCATCTGACATGCATCAGACAGTCCCGCTCTCAGTGAGGTCAGCTCATCGTTGACCTCAATCCTGAGAGCCTGGAACGTCTGTTTCGCGGGATGACCCTTTTTTCTGAGTTCTGAATTCGGAAGTGACTGTCTTATGACATCCACAAGCTGCAGTGTAGTTTCAATCGGTGATTTGATCCGCTCCTGCACAATGTGCCGGGCGATAGAAGATGCATATCTTTCTTCACCGTATTCCCGCAGAATTGCAGTAAGCTGCTGAGCGGTATAGGTGTTGACAACTTCATAGGCTGATATACGCTGTGTCTGGTCCATGCGCATATCCAGTTTTGCATCGAAGCGATAGCTGAATCCGCGGGCAGGATCATCGAATTGCGGTGAGCTGACTCCAAGATCCATCATGATTCCATCAATTCCCATTACACCGCGGCTTTCAAGCTCACGGCGAATGCTCTTGTAATCCGCATGAATCAGTGTGATTTTATCTCTGTATTCATGCAGTACTTCTGCAGATTCCTGCAAAGCCTGTTCATCTTTGTCAAATGCATACAGATGACCATTTTCAAGCTTTGAGCACAGCAGCTTTGCATGTCCGCCGCGTCCTAGTGTTCCATCGACGTATATGCCATCTTTTCTCACCTGCAGCAGATCCACTGTTTCATGCAGCAGTACACTCTGGTGTTCCATTACTGCAGAAACTCCGTCAGTGATTCAGCAATATCTTCAAAGGAATCACTGGCTTCCTGATCATATGCGTTCCATCTGTCTTCAGACCAGATTTCAACATGATCAGCAGCTCCAATCACAACGCACTGCTTGATGATTGCCGCCTCATTTACCAGGAACTGAGGAAGCTGAATTCTTCCCTGTGAATCCAAGGAACATTCGATTGCCTTTGATGTAAGACCGCGGATATACAGTCTTGTTTCCCGTTTTGTATTAGGCAGTTTTTCAAGCTTCTCGATCATTGCTGTCCATTGACTTTCGGTATAGATTGTCAGGCATCCATCCAGTCCTTTAGTGAGTACAAAAGTGCTCCCCAGTTCATCACGGAAGCGAGCTGGAATGATCATGCGGTTTTTGCTGTCCAGACCATGTCTGTATTCACCCATGAACATAAAGCGCTCTCTCCTCCACTTTCTGACACTTTCAAACACTTTCTACCACAAATATACCACTCACAGCAGAAATAGCAAGATTTTTCCCGACTTTCGCATAAAAAAAAGAACCCTTTTTCAGGATTCTTTCAGTACTGATTTTTAAAAGCTTACGCAGCCTTTTTTTCAGTTTCTGCTTTTGCAGCCGGCTTTTCATTGCCGACAGCTCCGCAGCTAGGACAAGCGTGATGCGGAAGTTTCATTTCACCACAGCTCGGGCACTTTACCAGTGTTGGAGCTGTTAGCTTATAATGTGTTCTTCTCTTCGCTTTTCTTGTTTTTGAATTTCTTCTCTGTTGTACAGCCATCTGTCTGACACCTCCTACTATTTTTCTTCTTTGAAATCTTTCAGTTTTGCCAGACGCGGATCAATCTGATCTTTCCGGCTTGCTTCATAATCTTCCTCGGTGTATACCTTCCAGCCTTCGCCCTGCGGATATTCATCGCGGCTTGCACGGATCACCTGAAGCGGTGTTTCCAGCAATATCGCCTGAGCGACTGCCGGCATCAGTTCAATGACCTCGTCTGTAACGATTCGGACCCCGTCTTCATCACTTTGCTGAAACGAGTAAACCTCTTCTGTTTCCGTATCCATAGGGACTTCCACTTCTCTGCCGGTGATCGCATCTGGGCACAGTATTGTACCCGTGATATGAAGATCAGCATAGAATCGATCCGTTTCCGGTTCGAAAAATCCCTCTCCGCTCACATGGATATTCTTTGTCCCTGAAATGCGGACATTGCCATGGAAAGCAGATGGATCAACGGTTACATCCTCGTCAAAGTCAACCTTTGACTGCGGTGCCCTCAACAATTGTGCTTTAGTCCATTGCAAAGGCAGTTCTCCTTATCCGTTAACGTAACAAATTATAGCAAACCGGCAAGCAAAGTCAACGAAATACCGCTAAAATACGTGAAACAAATTGAAACTCTATTCATTGTGTGCTTTTGCAGAAATCTTCTGAACAGTATTGTCAATCCAGTCTGCAGTATCCGCAAATACCTGTTCATGTCCTATTTCATTCAGCACTTCATGGCGCATGTGCGGATAGATCTTTGATTGGATGTTTTTATATCCTGCACTTTTAAGCGTATTCATTGAATCCTGAAATCCTTCGTCTTTGCCGCGGCAAGGATCATCCTGACCGGCAAACATATAGATAGGAAGCTCTGGTTTTGTGCATCTGTATTCCTTTACTTCATGCATCAATGCAGTGCCAGTGAAAAGATCCATATAGCCCTGCACCGTAAAAGGGAAGCCGCACAGTGCATCGGCTGTATAGCGATCTACATTTTCCGTATTGTAGCTGAGCCAGTCATTTGGAGTGCGGGGATTGCTGACGGATTTATTGAAACCGCCGGTTACCATGCTGTCCATCATTCTGCTATGCCCTTTTGCTCCCTTGAGAGTACGGATAACCTTACCAAGAACTGCTCCCGCCTTGACAGCACTCTGATAGCACGGCACTCCGGAAAGAACAACTCCATCAACAAGATCTTCATGCTTCTGAATAAAGCAGCGCAGAATGATTGTACCCATTGAATGTCCAAAGGCAATTACAGGCACTCCTGGAAATTCATTATGACATTCCCGATTGATCTCAACTGCACTGTCAATCAGATTCTGCCAGCCGCCTTCTTCTCCAAAATAGCCAAGATCTGCTTTATCCGTATCCTCGCCATGTCCAGGCAGATCATATGTAATCACTGCGTATCCTCGAGACTGAAGATACTTTGCAAAACCATCATAGCGTTTTCTGTGTTCACTCATTCCATGAACAATTTCAATGCATGCACGCGGAGTTCCAGAAGGGCGGAATACACTTTTGGACAATTGTTTTTTCATATGATATAAAACCTCTCTTTGATTTTATTCTATCACCATCATGGTACAATAACTGCATGAAACAGATGAAAGCATGCGGAATAGCCGCAGAGTACAACCCATTCCACAACGGGCATAAATACCAGATAGAACAGATACGGAAAAACAGCGATGCCACGACCATTATTGCAGTTATGTCAGGCAATTGGACACAGCGCGGGGAACCGGCAATCGTTGACAAATGGATGCGAGCAGAAGCAGCCATAGCCAATGGAGCTGATATCATTGCTGAACTCCCCTATCTGTTTGCAGCCCAAAGTGCTTCAGTATTTGCAACGGGAGCTGTGAAGATGCTTTCCCTCGCCCATGCCGATCAGATGTGCTTTGGAAGCGAATGCGGCAATCTGGATAATCTGCAGGACATAGCCGACACTCCAGTCAATCCAGACCACCTGAGAGAATCACTGAGCAGCGGCATGAGCTACCCTAAAGCCTACAGTCTGCTGACTGCAGACATGCAGCCGAATGACATACTGGCTGTATGCTACCTGCGCCAGCTGCGTGATACATCTATTGAGCCGCTGCTGATTCAGCGAACAGGCGGCTATCTCGATCCGCAGATGAAAGAAAATGCAAGTGCTTATGCAATCCGCTCTGCCCTTGCCAAGAAGCAGCCTATCGATTATGCAACTCCAATGCATGCCTCGCTGAACGGCAGTTTTCAATCCTTCAGTGAACTGTATTATCCATATCTGAGAACACTGCTGCTAACCACCCCTAGAAGCGAGCTTGAAAAACTCCTGCTCTTTTCAGAGGGCATTGAAAAGCATCTGGCAATTCATGCCGCCGAGAACGATACATACAGCGGCTTTCTGAATGCCTGCACAAATTACCGATACACTGCCAGCCGGATCAGAAGATGCTGCCTGCAGGCAATGAATCATATAACCAAAGAAGAAGTATCCAAGCTTCCTGAAGCAGATACACTTCGCATACTCGCATTCAATGACACCGGCCGTGCTTATCTCAAACAGCTTAAAAAAACCGGTGTGCGCATTGCAAGTCGGTTTGCCGATATTCCTTATCCTTGGCGAACTATGGAATATCGAACATCACTGATGTATGCTTCCGTATTTCCGCCTGATGACCGCCGCAGAATTCTTGACAGAGAAATCGGCGGTGCCATGTACATACCAGGCTCTCATGAGTAAAAAAATTCTCCCGCAAAGGAGAATTTTCTTCAGTCTTTTCTGCCAAGCTTGGCCAGATCACTTTTAATCTGTGTGGTAGATATGCCATCTGTTCTAGGCAGATATATTACTTCACAGATATCTTTCAGATCATCAAACTTACCCTGCCAGTCATCACCCATTACCAGAGCATCTGCCTGATACCTGAGTATGTCTGTGCGCTTCTGTTCCCAGCAGGTTTCCGGAATGACCAGGTCCACATAGCGAATGGCTTCAAGCATTGCCTTGCGCTCTTCATATGGATGATAGGCTTTCTTGCCTTTGCCCGCATTGAATTCATCGGTTGAAAGTGCAACGATCAGATAATCGCCCATTTCCCTTGCCCGCTGCAGCAGACGGATATGACCATAATGCAATAGATCATACGTTCCGTATGTGATAATGCGCCTCATATCATCCCTCCGGATTGCTTAAGCCTGTTCTTCGTCAGTAACGTTTGAATAGACCTTGTTGACATCATCCACTTCATCAAGCAGAGTCAGCAGACGGTTGAACAGTTCTTTATCTTCTGCTGAAGTCAGCGCGCAGTATTCATTTGGTATCATGGTTATTTCACAGGAATCAAATTCAACTCCCGGAATCAGTTTTTCGATTGCATCCTGTGCTTTTGCAAAATCAGACATTGCTGTCTTGACTGTCATATAGCCTTCATCATCTACAGAAATATCCTGCACATCAACATCAGCATTTGCCAATGTATCCAGCATTGTTTCATCATCCGTATATGGGAAGACAAACAGTCCCAGTTCGCTGTAGTTGTAAGAAACACTTCCGCCTACTCCCAATTTGCAGTGAGCTTTGTTGAAACACGTCTTTACAGCTGTAATTGAACGATTGACATTGTCTGTCAGACAGTCAATGACAACTGTACTGCTGCCTGGGCCGAACCCTTCATAACGGCAGGCAATATAATTTTCATCATCGCCGCCCTTTGCTTTATCAATTGCTCTTTTGATAACATCTGCAGGAATCTGATTGGATTTTGCTTCTGCTATCTTTCTCTTCAATGACAGATTCATTTCCGGATCAGGAACACCTGACTTAGCCGCTATATACAGTTCTTTTCCATAGCGGGAATAAAGCTTTGACTTGGCCGCTGCAGTTTTTGCCATTGCAGCAGCACGGACCTCATGTGCACGTCCCATATTAAATACCACCCTTCAAATTTGCCTTTTTATTATAACAAATACCCCATCTTATGTGAAGATTTTTTGAAAGTACGCTCATTGCAATCTGCAATCAGTGAAGAATTCACCTCGTATTCACGCAATTTCCATTCATCTATCAAATCACATGTTTAATATGCTTACATAGCAATAGCCAGCAAAGAGATTGCAGAAAGGATTATTCCGGTGCTGTTATGAGAATACGTTCCAGATTCGCTAAAATATGCATATGTATGAATGCTTTTCTGATAGCCGGATGCGGAGCATCTGCAGATTCAGCACAGGAAGAAATTGCTGTCAGCATGCAGTATGCCTCCGTTGTTTCCATCAGCGGTACCAGTATGACCGTTCAGCTAGGCACTCTGAAAAAAGATACTATGAGTATTTCAAATGAAGAGACAAAAGGCGATTCTTCAGCAAGTCTTAATTTCATACCCGAAGGAGAAGAAAAAAAGCTGACCATTTCTTCTGATATTACCATTCTAAAAGACGACTATACAGTGAAAGCAAGCGAAATAGAGACAGGCGATATCCTCCTGATCAACTATGCTGACAGCACTCTCTGTGCTGTGGAGATTCTCAGCAGTCCTGACACCGCCGTTATAGAGAATTCCAAATGATCATCCTATCTGCTTTCCGGATTGAATATGTTAGAATAAAAGCTCGAGGAAAACAGTTATGGCAATATATGCAATAAGCGATCTGCACGGATGCAAGGATGAATTCGATCAGATGCTTAAGAAAATACGCTTTTCAGAATATGATTACATGTGGATTATCGGAGATGTCTGTGATCGCGGGAGGCATTCAATAGCCCTGCTGCAGGAAATCATGTCCCACAGCAATATGCATCTGATATATGGAAATCATGATCTTTGGCTTTCTAGATATGCCCAGGCCCTGATTGATGCAAAAAAAGGCACTGCGCCTTATCCGCAGAGCATTGATTTTCAGACATGGATCTGTTTTAACGGAGGCAATCTGACAGCTGATGAATTTATGGATCTGCCAATCCAGGAATGCTATGACATTAAGCTTTATCTCGAGAACAGGATACTGTTTCAGCGTCTTGAATACAGCGGCAGGCATTACCTGATGATTCATGCAGGTCTTGAAGAACATTGCCATCGAAATACAATCATGGAATCTGTGCCGGAACAGGAACTGCTTTGGTCGCACATCGGCATTGATGACAATCCATTTCCCGATACAGTCATGATTGTCGGCCACACGCCTACTTTCCTATATGGCAGACAATATGAAAATCGCATTCTGAAATCCGAACACAATCTGATTCATATTGACTGCGGCTGTGTATACGGAAGAACTCTAGGCTGCATCCGGCTGAATGACATGCAGGAATTCTACGTGCCTTCCTCTTGCAAATATCTCAAAGTATGAAAACGGCTCACGTGAATGTGAGCCGTTTTCAGTCAGCAATCTTCTTTTCAGTTTCTGGATCAAACAGATGAATCTTGTCTGTATCGATCAGAAGTTTTGCTTCATCATTTACTCTATAAGAGCATTTTGGATCTACACGAGCAGTCATTGCAGCTCCATTCAGATCAAAATACAGGAATATTTCTGCACCGACCATTTCTCTGACTGTGATCTTTGATGTTATTGACTCATGGAAATCCTTCAGAGAATAAGATGGATCATACAGATCTTCAGGTCTGATACCCAGCATTACTTTCCTGCCGATATATCCGCCGTCTTTCAGTATCTTTGCCTTTGCATCATTCATACGTATTGTATGACCTGGGAATGACAGATATACATTCCCTTCTTTTTCCTCTGCAGTGCAAGGAATGAAGTTCATCTGCGGCGATCCGATAAAGGAAGCAACGAACAGATTATCCGGATGATCATACAGGTTTTCCGGAGTATCTACCTGCTGCACAATTCCATCATTCATGACAACAATGCGTGTTCCCAATGTCATTGCTTCCGTCTGGTCATGGGTTACATAGATAATCGTTGCATTCAGACGCTGATGCAGTTTAGATATTTCAGTACGCATCTGCACACGCAGTTTTGCGTCCAGGTTGCTGAGCGGTTCATCCATCAGGAACACCTTAGGATTGCGTACAATTGCTCTTCCCATTGCTACTCTCAGTCTCTGTCCGCCGGAAAGCTGCTTAGGTTTGCGATCAAGAAGAGGACGCAGATCCAATATGTCCGCCGCTGCCTCAACCTTCTGTCTGATCTCATCTTTTGGCATCTTGCGCAGTTTCAGACCAAATGCCATATTGTCAAAAACTGTCATATGCGGATACAGAGCATAGTTCTGGAAAACCATCGCTATATCACGATCTTTAGCCTCCATATCATTTACTCTGACATCATTAATCAGAAGATCTCCGCCGGTAATATCCTCCAGTCCGGCAATCATGCGAAGAGTTGTAGATTTTCCGCATCCAGATGGACCTACAAGGATGATGAATTCATGATTATGTATTTCCAGATTGAAATCCTTTACTGCCTTATAACCGTTGTCATAAACCTTTTCAATGTGCTTCAATGATAAACTTGCCATATTATCTGTCTCCTACTGCTAAAGCATAAATCATGCATCTTCATTAAGACACTGACAGAGTGCACAAAAAAGACTGCCTTTCATTGGGCAGTTCTGTTTTGAAGACTTTCTCTGATCAGAAATGCGGTCTGCAGTTTCTGTGCATCAGACAGATGCATTATATTCAGACCTGTGATCCTTTCAATTCTCTCAACTCTGTACAGCAGTGTATTGCGATGTATATACAATTGCCTTGCTGCTTGAGCAGCATTGAAACTGCAGGTCATCAGCGCACCCGCAGTATGGGCATCTTCATCATTCAGTTCATCCATCCCCTTGACAGTGCTGAGCAGCTGCTGTCTTGTGTTTTCAGGCAGAGAGACAACCATCTGTTCAATCAGATTTTCACAGTAGCCATAGATTCTTTCTTCCTGATGAAAGCACTGACCGGTGCGCAATGCTGTTTCTGCCTGAGCAGCCGCAGTTTTCAGATCAGACATCTTCCTATAGGACATGCTGCAGCCGATCCAGACCGGCACCATGGCTTCGCTTTCCAGAGTATCCCGAAGCATCTGCGCATACTGCATCGGGTTTTCAGTCGGTATAGATACAGCCAGTATTCCAGGTTCATAGAGCATAAACCAGCTGTTTTCCTCAAGCATTGCCCGCAGATGTTCCACTGCAGTGTCAGTCTTCCTTCCGCACAGCATCAGAAACAGTGTCTTTGCACAGCAATCTTCATCCATTGCATCAATCTGTTGCAGCCGCACACTGTCCGGATTGTTTTTCAGCACTTCTTCAGCAGCTGAGGAAAGGATATCATCTGATTTCATCTGACGCAGTATGATCTGCATGACATCAAAAGCCTGCTTTGCATTTTCCGAGTCGCCATAAATCTACAGTATGCAATGTCCATGGCTCTGCGAGAAAGCAGGTTTTTCATCTGTCATTCTGCCAAGCACATTGTTTTTATATGCAAAGGATATTTCAACATTCATTTTCTCAGCAACTTCTGACAGCAATCTGTATGTTTTCTCATATGCGTTCATATCAGTGCGTCTCAATATATTCCTGCAGAATGGATATCATATGTGCTGTATTGCTCGTAAATGCAGCCGGTTCAAATGTTTCTGCCTGCTTCAGATACGGACGTATATCGCTTAGGTCGCGCATATATATCAGATAGCCGGCTGCATCAAATGATTCCAGCAGCTGTGTCTGGTGGTCATTTGTATGCTCAGCATAGGCAGAAAGCCTAGCGGCCGCAAGTATCTTCTTTCCGGCTTTTAAAGCAGTCATGATACTGCCAGCTCCGCCATGCGTAATCAGCAGATCTGCTTTTGCAATCATATCCTTGAAAGTTTCCTGGTCAAAATAATCTGTAATCTTCATATACTTGCTTTCAAAGTGGGTATAACCCGCCTGTACAATGATTTCTTCCTGGATTGCTTTCTGTTCAGCTGCTCTTTCAATTGCATCAAGAAGTCTCACAAAGCTTTTATCCTGTGTTCCCAGCGTTACCAGTATCATTAGAAAATCCACCCCCCATATACCGCATTCGGATAGACTTTCAGCATGCTCTTCCATTGAACAATGAAAAGATCGGCTATAGGATAGATCATTTTTCCAGCCATAGTCGGTGCGGTTGAATTCGCTATCGTTTCTATCCAGATTACTTTCTTATGATGACGATGTGCAATCTGACACATTGGAACAGCAGTATGCGTACCGGTTGTAATGACATAATCCGGTTTAATCCGCCAGTAAAGAACTTCTGATTTCAGATAATTATAGGCAAATTTAAAACCATAAGATAATATATGGTCCTTTGTTCCATAGACAAGAGTATCGAATCTGTCTTTCCCATATTTATCTTTCAAACCTATATTGGCTTCGGTTTTCTCGGTCACAATATGGTAATCGCATGTTTCAAACATCGGGGCAAGCTGCAGCATTTCTGTCAGATGTCCACCTGTGCTTGATATAAAGAGTATTTTCTTCATCTTTCTCCTAATAAAAAATCAGAGTGTGTTTCCACACTCTGATTATACACGATTATTTGCCGATATTCTTTTTTACAAGTTCTGTTACTTCATCTATAGTGCAGCAGTCCAGTGCCTGATCAGCCATCTTCTTCATATCTTCATAATTCAGATTGCGAATCATCTTGCGGGCTCTGAGAATAGATGTAGCACTCATTGAGAACTCATCCAGTCCCAATCCAAGCAGTACCGGAGCTGCAATTTCATCACCGGCCATTTCGCCGCACATGCCGCACCATCTGCCATACTTATGTGCACCATCTATTGCGCTCTTGATCAGTCTCAGTATAGATGGATTCAGAGGCTGGTACAGATAGCTGACGTTTTGGCTCATACGGTCTGCAGCCATGGAATACTGAATCAGATCATTGGTGCCGATAGAGAAGAAATCTGCTTCTTTTGCAAACTTGTCAGCCAATACAGCAGCCGCCGGAATTTCGATCATGATGCCTACTTCAACATCTTTGCCGACAGCAATGCCTTCACTGATAAGCTTAGCTTTCTCTTCTTCAAGAATTGCCTTGCCCTTGCGGAATTCATCCAGTGTTGCAATCATTGGGAACATGATTGCCAGCTGTCCGAATGCACTTGCTCTGAGAAGCGCTCTCAGCTGCACTCTGAAGATATCCGGATGCAGCAGGCAGAAACGGATTGCACGCACACCCAGGAATGGATTCATCTCTTCATCAAACTGATAATACTTCAGTTTCTTGTCACCGCCGATATCCAATGTGCGGATAACAACTTTGCGGCCTTTCATTCCTTCAAGAACTGCCTTATATGCTTCAAATTGTGTCTCTTCATCAGGGAAATCAGTTTCGGAATTCATATACAGGAACTCAGTGCGGAAAAGACCAACACCCTCGCCACCATTTGCCAATACGCCTTCAATATCTTTAGGAGATCCGATATTGCCGACAATATCAACCTTATGTCCATCAAGAGAAATGGATGGTTCATTGAGAAGTGCCTTCAATGCTTCTTTTTCCTTCAGGTATGCTTCTCCTTTTGCTGTATACTCTTTGATTTCTTCATCTTTCGGATTCAGAATGATCTCTCCGGCAATTGCATCAAGAATCATCATATCTCCGGCTTTTGCCTTCTCAAGAATCTCCGGGCAGCCTACAACTGCCGGTATTTCAAGGGAACGGGCCATAATTGCACTGTGGCTGGTACGTCCTCCCATTTCGGTCGCAAATCCTTTTGAATACTTCTTATTCAAAGATGCCGTATCAGAAGGAGTAAGGTCCTTAGCAACGATGATGACCGGTTCATCCAATGTTGACAGATTTGGAATCTCCGCCCCCATCAGATTGCACTTCAGACGGAAAGTTACATCTCTGACATCGGCAGCTCTTTCTTTCATATATGCATCTTCAAGGCTTTCAAACATCTTGATTGTGCTGTCTGCCACCTGGTCAGCCGCATATTCCGCATTGACCTTTTCGTTGTTGATCATATCTTCAATCTGAGAACGAAGATCCGGATCATTAGCCATCATCAGATGGGCATCGAAAATAGCCAGCTCTTCTTCTGCCAGTGTCTTCGCTGCGTGTTCTTTGATCTTTTCAATGTCAGCAACTGTCTTTGCAAATGCTGCATCCAGTTTCTTCAGTTCCTCTTCCGGCACTGATTCACGCTTGACAATGTTAAGTACTGGCTGCTGCAACTTGTAGACTTTTGCTACTGCAATTCCCTGTGAAGCCGCAATACCTTTCAGCATATCGATTCCTCCTGTTTGCACTGATCAATCATATCCAGAACATCCTGCATACTCTTAAGTTCAAGAATTCGGCTGTCATCTATCACAATAGTATACTCTTCTTCGACTGCCACAATAAAATCCACAACCTCATACGAATCCATACCAAGATCCACGAATGTAGTTGTGGGTTTTATGCAGTCAATACTGCTGTTGTAAGACTTTGCCAGTTTTTCAAGAAAGACAAGACGATCCATCGGATACTCCTTGTCAATATTTTAACATTATTCAAATATCAAGGCAACGGATGAATTCCTGCACTGCAAGTTTGCGCAGCCGATAAAAAGTCGATCGCGCAAAATAACTCAGAAACCAGTCGGGATCGTTATTTTCAAGATAATGTCTGCGGATTATGCAGCGAGTATCTGCTGTACAATCTGCTAAAGTCCGATCAATAAGATGAACCAGTCCCTGGTCGCAATTATACGTCTTCTGGTTCTCACGGATACAGTTCTGAAATGTATAAATATCCATTCTTTTTCTGCTTCGCTGATAAATATCTCCAATGTAGCGAACAATTTTCTCCTTTCCTGCGTCTGTCAAAGATCTGTCTATCATAATGCAATCTCCTTTCAACTGTTCTTTATATAAAGATCCCTGATTCCCGCTAAAAAGTTCACCAACTTCAGGAATACCATAGTTGCGTGTCCAACTACCCATCAAAATTTCAGTATTACTGAAGTTTCAGCAAAAAAAGGCATGATGACAGCATTCATCAAATCAAGTACAATAAATGAAGTTCAAAAGAGGAATCCCGCACATGAATGAAAAATACAGTTCTTCACTCTCTACTAAAAGAATATTGATTTCCTTATTCCTATTTCTGATGATTCCCATGCTGGAATGGATTGCAAACCGCTGGGTTGACAATACTACGCTGTCGTATACGTTTGCCTTGAACGTATGCTCAGCCATATTGATTATCTACGACTGGAATCTTTTCGGCATCCATTACAACCGTTCCAAGCTGAATATCGGCAGCACAGTTCTGTATACGCTGCTGGGAATTCTGTGCATCAGTCTATGGATCTGGTTTGGACGTTCATTTCTAAACTGCTTTTTTCTTGTGCCAGATGCATCCTCCATGCATGAATATGCATTTGCTATTCCGGCCATTCTGATTGCTTACAGCTATATGCTTTCTTCAACAGTGAATATCAGCTTCAAATGTCTGACCGATCATATCGATGTCAGATCCAATGAACTTCTGATCATTCTGATCAGCGGATTCCTATTCGGATTTCTGTTCACAGCTGCCTTCACTCCTCTTGAGATCGGACTCTGGATACGCACATACTTCTTCAATACGGTGCTTATCATGTTTCTGTCCTATCTATATAATCAATCCGGAACATTCTTTCCTGGAATCCTGTCAATGGGCACCGTCATCTTGGCATACATACTTCTATTCATACTGTAAAAAAAGAGGGCTTAGCCCTCTTTTCATTCTGTTTCTATCAATCCGTAAGATCCATCTTTTCTAAGATACACAACAGCTGTTTTCTCTGTTTCCTCATCAGTGTATATATAGAATGTATGATCACTGAGTTCCATCTGCATAATTGCATCATCGAGTGACATGACTCCGGCATGGATTGTTTTTGTCTTTACAGGTACTGCTTCTGTTTCTGATTCGGTCATCTCGCTTTCTTCAAGGAATGCCTTTGACAGATGTTCCTTATGTTTGCGTGACAGCCGTGTTTTCTGTCTGCGGATCTGATCTTCAAGTTTGTCCACTGCCAGATCAATTGCTGCATACATGTCTTTCTCCATTACTTCTGTACGAAGAAGACCGACTTTTGTAGGAATTGTTACCTCAACTTTCTGACTGTTCGGATAGACTCTTACAACAACCCTGGCAATTGTATTGGGATCAATCAGAAGATACTTGCTGAGATTTGACAGCTTTTCTTCGATCCTTGTACGCATTGCATCTGTTACTGATACGTTTTTACCCACAATTTCAAACCGCATAACGAATCCTCCTGTCTATAATAATTATAGCATCATTAAGATGATAAATATCAGAACAGCATGGTTTTATCTTCACCCATGGCATCAATGCCGTCCAGTGGTATTTTATTGCCCTGCTCGTCTCTCAAATAGCCTTGGACAGTACCAAGCGTAAAGTAATAATCAATATTGACTGCACCTGCATGCAGAACTGTAGGATGCACTGCTTTCATTGTGTAATCCACAGAAACCATATCGTGATCATCGCGGACCTTCCATACAGTCTGACGTCCATCTGCTCTTGTCTGTTCACTGCGGCTGAAGCTGACCGGGGGAAGAATGCTTGTTCTGTTCTCAAAGAAAATCAGATTTTCATTATACCGTCTTTGGTCAATAGACTGATTCCTAGTCAGATTGAAACCGAAATACTGCATTTTCCCATTTATTTCATATCGTCCCATTGCAGATACCCAGTCGTAATGCATACGGCGCGGATAATAGCCGCGATGATCATCAATGATTGCCGTAGAGAAATCATCACATTCAATAATTCTGCCATTTATTTTCAGAATGCCCTTAGCCGCAAACATCATCTTCTCTGTATAGAGCGGTCTGTTACGATCAAAAGGAATACTGACTATGCTTGCCGGGCAAACCTGTGTCAGCTGAAATGCATACTCAAGCTGATTATTCTCATCAGCCGCATGTCCTTTCAGATGCGCAGCACCATTTCCAAAATCATTGATGTATTCTATGTCACTTTTATCTGTCTTTGCATAAGCACGGCAGCCATCAAGAAGATTTGCCGCAATGCCTGTATCCTTGCTGGCAAGATTGTGATCAAAAGCAGTAATGGTTCCATTTTCCCTGTCATGCCAGACATGCAGTATTTTGCCGAAAAGCCCCATATCGCAGATGACACTAAGCAATGTTCCTTCTTTAAGATGAATCTCACATGCTTCCCATTGCGTCAATTTCTGCCGATTTAAAAACTGCGGAAGATGCGTCGGCTGTTTTGCCTGAAGAAGATTTAAATCTCTGAATTCATCAGTAAATGTTCCGAATGCGCAATTTCCTTTTTCATCAACAAGATGCTCCGGTGTCGGTTTTGCTCGGCGTGCTGAATCAATGAAAGAACTATAATCTGCCATTCCTCTCACCTCTTCCTCTGATAGATGTGCAGATCTTACCTCTTTTTGTTATCACTGCTCCACTTCGTATCCAGTTCGAGAAGCCATTTATACACAACTGCCATGGCATAGGAATCCATGCCGCAGTATTTCTTCAGATTTTCTTCGATTGTCTTTGCATCAATTCCTTTTTCTTCGCGATCCAAATGCCGCCATTGAAAGACTGCATCCATTCCCTGATTGATATCGAGATCCTTGTATCCTGGATCATCCATCATAGCCATGATTGCCTTAAGACTCCACGTGCCGCTCATCCTTGTATCGTAAATAACTCCACCCGCAAAAGGCATCTGAAGATCTTTCATACGGCCGTTGATCTTCAGCAGTCTATCAGCTGCATCCGGAAACTGCTTTGCAAATTCATTGATTCTGATCTTCTCGGCCCCATCTGCATTATATGCAATGACTGTTCCTGTTTCCGGTATATCGCGAAGCATTGAGTCTACCATTTCGCGGCGATCATCTTTAACAGACAGAAACACCTTGTGCTCTAAGCTGTGATCTTCCTGCATGATGTGAATTGAATATTCAAAAGGCAGTACATCGTATGGACGCATGCCAACATATGGAGGAATTGCATATCTCTCCCATTCAAAGTCTAGAAATGTCACTGGATACACAATGCCGCTAAGCCACGCATGCAGTGCCAAACCAT
>CALEMD010000339.1 GCA_937902945.1 uncultured Erysipelotrichaceae bacterium
TGACACTTATGCTGAATATAAAGAAAATCGTCCGAAAGCGGACGATTAGTCTTCTACATATGGTAGCAATGCCATCTGACGTGCACGCTTGATTGCAACTGCCAGCATACGCTGGTACTTTGCACGTGTGCCTGTTACACGGCGCGGGATAATCTTCCCGTTCTGAGATACAAACTTCTTCAGAAGTTCAATATCTTTATAGTCGATGGAAGTGATGTTATTTTTTGTAAAGTAACATACTTTCTTGCGGCCCATTCTCTGTTTCTTGAATGCCATATTTTCTCCTTACTGATCTGTTAGAATGGCAGATCGTCACTTGAGATATCTAAACTTGGACCTGTATTCAGGTCTGTATTGTCAGTCATGGCTGAGCCTTGATTCATGGAATCATAAGAAGCGCTCTGATTCATCGAATCATAGTTTGGCTGATCGCCTGATGCCTGACGTGATTGTGATACGGATTTTGATTCAAGCAGCTGCACATTGTCACAGACAACTTCTGTAACATATACCTTACGGCCGTCTTTATCATCATAGCTGCGGGACTGAATACGTCCTTCCGCACCGACAAGCGCACCTTTTCTAGCATAGGATCCTAGAAATTCTGCGGCCTGGCGCCAAGCTACGCAATTGATAAAGTCTGCACTCTGCTGACCCTGCTGACCCTGTGAAGGGCGTCTGTCAACAGCGATTGTAAAGGATGCTACAGATAGATTTGACTGTGTCTTGCGGACTTGTACATCCTTTGTCAGTCTGCCTACCAATACGACTCTGTTAATCATTATTTATGAGCCTCCTGAGCTGGAGCATCGTCTTTGCGGACGATCAGAAAACGAACAACGTTTGGATTGATACGCATCAGACGATCAAATTCCTTGACGCCGCTGTTGTCTGTCTCAAAGGTTGTTACGACGTAATAACCCTTGGTCATATCATCAATCTTGTACGCAAAATCGCGCATTCCCCACTCATCTGTCTTAGTGATCTTTCCACCGTTAGCGGTAATGATCCCAGACAATTCAGCGACCAATGCAACTCTCTTGGTGTCCTCAAGGGACGAATTGATGATGTACATGACTTCATACTTCTTCATAGTGTACACCTCCTTCTGGACTAATGGCCATCTCTGGCAAGGAGCAGAATAAAAACTCTACTCGCTTCGTTATTCTATCAGGTTTGTCAATGGTACGCAATAACAAATCTTATTACTGAAACACTATATGCTTCAGTCAAACTGCTTAACAAACTCACTGATTCTATTCAATGATTCCTTCAATGCTTCCATGCTGTATGCATAGGAAATGCGCACATATCCTTCTCCGTACTCTCCGAATGCATTGCCAGGAACAACTGCTACTTTCTGTTCCTTCAGCAGTCTCACGCAGAATTCATAACTGCTCAATCCCGTTGAGGCAATGCTTGGAAACACATAGAATGCACCCTGCGGCATCGGTGTATGCAATCCCATTTTATTCAGCTGAGCAGTCACATAGTTGCGCCTATTGCGGAATGACTCTCTGTGCTTTTCTATATCTCTGTCTCCAGAGGTGCCGATTGCTTCAATGCCGGCAAACTGGGTAATGGTAGATGGGGACATAATTGTATACTGATGAATATTGTTCATGGCTGTGATGATCTCAGCAGGTGCTAAAGCATAGCCAAGTCTCCAGCCCGTCATTGAATAGGCCTTCGAAAAGCCATTGACGATAATCAGCTGATCATGAATATCATTGAATTCTGCCAAAGAGCATACGCGATCAGCATAGGTAAGTTCTGCATATATCTCATCCGCAATCACCAGGATATGATGTTCTTTCAGAATAGGAAGAATCTTTTCATAATCTTCATGCGTCATAACGCCGCCGGTAGGATTGTTCGGATAGTTCAGAATGATCATCTTTGTCTTATCCGTTATCACTGCCTTCAGTGCAGCCGGCGTCACTTTGAATCCATCTTCTTCATTCAGATGAAGATAGACAGGTACGCCTCCTGCTAAAAGCACTGCCGGTGTATAGGCAACATAGCCAGGATTCAGTACGATGACTTCATCGCCTGGCGTCAGTGTCACTCGGCATGAAAGATCAATCGCTTCACTGCCGCCGACTGTAATCAGACAGTTCTCTTCTGTATAACCTGAAGTATTCAGGCGTCTTCCATAGTAGTCGCAGACACCCTGTCTTAGTTTTTTCAGACCGCGGCTTGCAGTGTAATAGGTTCTGCCTTTTTCAATGGCATAGATGCCTTCTTCCCTTATATGCCATGGCGTTTCAAAATCAGGCTCGCCAACACTCAGTGAAATAACACCTGGTATATTGCTTGCCAGATCAAAGAATTCCCAAAGAAGGGACTTGGATAGCTGCTGAACACTGCTGTTGAGAAATGAAGTGCTCATGGAGTTACAATCAGCCTTTCATCATTCTGTGTCTCTTCATCCAGTATCATTCCTTCTACTTTATACTGTTTCAGTACAAAGCAGGTAACTGTCGATGAGACACCTTCCAGCGGTGCCAGTTTCTGCCCTACAAAATCAGCGACTTCCCGCATAGTTCTGCCTTTGATAACAGCCAAGAACTCCGTCTTTCCGCTGAGCAGATACAGACTGTTCACTTCCGGATAGCGGGCAATACGATCTGCAATGCGATCATACCCGCAGTCTCTTTCCGGCTTCGCACTGACTTCAATGACCGCCATGCATCTCTCTTCACTCGTTCTATCCCAGTTGATGACAGTATGATAGCCGCATATAATCTTTCTTTTTTCCAGGTCTGCTTTGGCTCTTGCTGTATCTTCTGCTGTTTCATTCAGAATATCCGCCAGATCACTGATCGTAATGCGCGGGTCCTTTTCCAATACATGGAGCAATTCCAGTTCATTCATACTGATGCCTCCCATTGCCAATAATTTTAACATTCACTGCCGAAAATAAAAAGAATATCCGCACCTTTCGATGCGGATATGTTCTAGATATCCTGCAGCACTCCATCTTTCAGAAGCACTCTTTGATCACTGAGCTTTGATACTTCATTTGAGTGGGTAACTACAATGACTGTCTTTCCATACTTTTCGGCCATCATCTTAAAGATACGGATGATCTCCTGTTCTGTCTGTGTATCCAGGTTTCCAGTAGGCTCATCTGCGAAGATCAGATCCTCGTTGCCTGCGATTGCTCTAGCTATGGCAATACGCTGCTGTTCACCACCCGACAGATGCGTTACCAAACGATCTGCCTTGGTATTGACTATGCCCACCATGTTCAGCAATGCATAGGCAACCTCTTTATGATTCTTCGGTATCTTGTTGTCTGTTTCTGTCATCGCCAGCAGTATATTCTCCAAACCGGTCAGATAGGAAACCAGATTGTACGCCTGGAACACAACCCCTATCTTATTGCGTCTGTACTTGTACAGACCCATCTTCTCAATGCTTTCACCTTCATAGCTGATTGTTCCCGATTCCGGTTTATCCAGTCCAGCCATCAATGACAGCAGTGTGGTTTTACCAGAGCCAGATGCACCAAGGATGGTATAGAAGGTACCACTCTGAAAATCATATTCAAGATTCTTCAGTATCTCTCTTTTGAATCCGCCATCAATATATCCGTAGTTGATTCCCTTTAATCCCAGTATTGTCGTCATGATATCCCCTCCTAGTTCGTTGCCAGCAGAATCTGCTTAGGATTCAGCCGCATGATCATTACGGAAGGAATGATCGTTGCAATCAGTACAACCAATGTTCCAAGAACATAGATTTCCGCAATCAGCAGTCCGGATACACTGACATGATATTGAGAAAGCAGGTCTTCCTGAGTAACTTCCGTGAAATAGCTCGAAGAATCATAATAGTAGTAATTATTGTCAGAAGTATCATCCTTATACTGCGAATCCGATGCAACCTGGTATTCCAGTACAGTATCGCCGACTTTTCCAGCCAGCAGCGATCCGCTGCCGACAGCCAATGTAAATCCAAGCAGTGAGATGATGAACAGTTCCATAAACAGCTGCAGCACAATCTTGAACTTGGATACGCCCAGTGACAGCAGCACACCTATTTCAAACTCTCTTGTCTTCAATGTCAAAGCAGTAACCAGAGATATGATGATAACCGCATTGACTACAACAATTGCAACGATGATGTTCGCAAAGAAGCTCAATGTATCAAGAGGTCTGGCCATCTTATTAAAAGCATCATTGTTTGCATTCAGCTGTGTATACTCGGCTACAGTTGATTTATAGTCGGAAACAAACTGATCTACGTGCAGAGGATCATCCAAAAGATATGTAACCTTGCTCGGAGTCAGACTTCTTTCAATCAGGCCTTCAGTATCTTCGGTTGACTGTCCATAAGAGTCTGCATAGTATTTCATCATATCTGTCATATAGACTGTCATGAATTCTTTATATGCACTCGAAGGCATCAGAACTACATTCTTCGGCGATTCATACGGACTCATCCACTTATAGTTATCCGATGAAGGATCGACTTCCTGTGTTGTTGTATAGATGCCAATGATTTCCAAGTTCATTTTAAATATATCTGCGCTGTAGCCCTGCGCAACCATGCTCGTAATGGTAGATCCATCTGCTATCTTCAAAGATATGGAATCGCCTACTTTAAGGTTGTTCATATCCGCGAGTTCCTGCGTAATCAGGCAGACCATCTTGTTGTTATCAAGATCATCCTGCGTATAGAATCTTCCAGAAGCAATCGAGAAGGTTCCATCTGTCATCTCAATCATATTCGGGAAGGCATTGGCCTTGACCATGATATTCGGATTGACCCATGCCTGTTCAACACCATTTTCATCTATATAGGTTCCATTATTCTGATTGCTGTCTTCATTGCCTACCAGAACATTGTCAAACCCATCAGAATATGCCGTAGTAGTAAGCATATAGTTATAGGCTGTAACTCTTTCATCCTTTGCCAGAACCATGGCCGTATCATTGGAGATAGTCGGCATTTTGCTCCAGGCCTCATTGATCTCGTCCTGATCTGTCAACGTATTGACGTATTCGCTATATGCGTTATAGTCCACTTCATAATCCACAACAGCCTTCATAGATTTGCGTGTCAATGTCTTCGCATTATCTGCAGCCTGTGAGATGCCAAGACCAAGAATTACAAAGTTTCCAATCACGAAGAATGTAATAGCCAGCAGAATACTCTTGGTAATTCTGCGGGTAATATAGCACCATGCTCTCTTTAAATAATTCATTTTCCCTCCCTGGAATACGTTACTGCTTCTTTGTAACAATGATTGATGTTCCTGCAGTCAGGTTATAGTTGCCATCCTTAGGTTCCATTGCCTTATTGGAATTGTCGTTGATTGTTACTTGATCACTATCACCAATGGTCCCATTAGGAACAATATCAATTTTGTTCGCTTCACATAGAAGCTTCAACGTGCTGGATGTATCATTAACCCCAAACTTAACTGTTGTAGTTGTCGGTGAACTTGTTGCAGGATTTGGTGTTGCAAGGCTCGAATCAACTACTGTATATGTGATTCTTGCGTTCAGTCCCAAAGGTCTGTCACATGAAGTAGAATCACTTCCCAGGCCACCTTCACATGCATATTCTGTAATCATGCCATCTGTTCCATGTTCATCATTTGGTGGAACTCTTTTCGTTGCAACTGCCTGTATATTGGCTCCCTTGCCATTAACCTCATCACACCATCTGACAAGTTCAAGATAATCCTTGCCAATCCATTGTCTAGAAGTTGACTGCAGTATAGGCATATACAGTGATACATTCAGTGTCAGTACTGTTCCAGCATCAACCTTGCTGCCAGCCGCAATATCCTGACCGACAACATTGCCGGTATTTGCCATGTTATATACACCATGCGTAATGACAGTAACACTGCTGTTATTCTTGCTTGACTGCCAGGCTGTCAGTTCATCTGCTGTGTATCCAACAAGGTTTGGAATGACGACTCCTTTTCCTTTAGAAACAATCACGGTAAGGGTTTCTCCCTGGTTCATAGTATCTCCGGATTTCTTATCCTGTGAGATGACCATGCCAGAATCAATTGTATCGCTGTAGTCTTCAACAGTTTGCAGCACAACCTTCTTGTTGGTTGCCCATGTCCTTACTTCTGCTATCGTCTTTCCAACAAAATTCTCTACCGTTACTACGCCTGCCGGTTCTGCAC